>JALQST010000177.1 GCA_023264315.1 Nodosilinea sp. BSH.14 | reverse complement strand
CTAGCCAACCAGGGCCGCCACGTGCCGACCCACGGCATTCGGCGTGTGCTGAACGGCCAGGGCGAAGTGCTCTACGAAACCGATGCCTCGAAAAATGCAGTACAAGCCATTGACGCCGACACTGCGGCCATCATGACCTGGATGCTGCGGAGTGTGGTGGAGGGGGGCACCGGCAGCAATGCTTACATTGGGCGTCCCGTCGCTGGGAAGACGGGCACCTCCGAGAAAAATCGAGATCTGTGGTTCATCGGCTACATTCCCCAATTGGCTACGGGGGTGTGGATGGGCAACGATGACAGCAGCCCCAGCAATGGAGCCAGCACCACCTCAGCGGCGATTTGGCGGATGTTTATGTCCCAAATCACCGACGATATCCCCGTGGAGCAATTTCCGTCGGTGCCCCGCCTGGGGGGCCGAGAAGCGACGGTGGAAGCCCAGCCCATCAAACCCAGACGGGTGATTGCCAATGGCCGTTCTAGGGAGGATGCCTCCACCGGTGAGGCCCGCCCTGCGACGCCCCAGGGTGCACAACCTTCTGAGGCAACGGCCCCAGCCGCCACGCCCAGCACCACCGGGGGAACGGCCCCCAGCCGCTCCCGGAGCGAGGAGAATGGGGCTTCCACCCCAACCGTCGACCCGGCCACCAACCGTCGCCCCGATCCCAACCCCAGCAGTCCCCCAGCCCAGTCCGCCCCTGCGGCTCCGGCCCCGGTGGCGGCTCCAGCCCCCGTCGAAGCCGTGACACCGGCCCCGGTGGCCCCGGCCCCGCCGCCCCCCGTGCCGGCCCCGGCCCCGGCCCCGATCATGCCCCCGCCCCCCCTCGGCCCCAATGGTGGCGGTGATCCTCCGGCAGCGGATTAAGGCCGATCAGATACCGGCCTTGGCTCGGGCGACTGGCCCTAAGATGATGAGCGATTGCTGTGCCCTAGTCCTGGACGTAGGGATCACCGGCTATGAGGGCCTGTTCAGCCCGGGCAAACTCGCGTCCGAGGTAGGCGGCATGGTCGAGGTAGCCGATGGGGCAAGGATGATCGGGATCCTCAAAAATGGCGATACACATTTCCTTGGCCGTCCGTCCGGTATAGAGGCGGGTGGGAACGCGCTCCACGGGGCCGCGTACGGGTAGGGGTTGACCGGTCTCGGGATCGCAGGCCAGCCCCTTGTCATTGATGATGTTTGTGAAGTGCTTGGCGCAGATCAAGCCCTGTTCCGCATCCAGATAAATCAAAAAATAGCCTTGGGGATCCAGATCAATGTAGCGCTTGGAGAGCTGGTTATCTAAGGCGTGGAGGGCCGCAGGGTCAACGGCGGGGGCGGAAAGAGCGTTAGGAGTAGACATGCCAGCGAAATCAGCGTGATAATGATGGGCTTTTTATTCTAGCCTGTTGGCCCCCTTGTCTCCCAACCGTGCCGTTTCCGCCCGCCCCTACAGCCCCACCCGGTTGAGCTCATCGCGTAAGGCGCGTAGTCCTTTGTGTTGGTCGCGCAGGGTTTGCAGGTATTGGCTAAACCGCTGAGTCTGCCCCACACCCTCAGACAGACGCTTCATCCGAGTGAGGTAGTCAGCGGCCCGCTGGTAGTTCTCTCGGCCACGGTTGCTAATCGCCCTTTCAGCCGCTTCTTGATACAACGTGATGGCGGCCTCAGGCTCATGGGCCTCAATCGCTTGGGCCACCCGGAGGGAGTAGGTCTTTTTGTGCAAGAGGTTTCCTTGCGTCAGATATCCCAAGGCGGCCTGCCAGTCCTGTTCCAGTAGGGCAATCTCCATCAGGGCGTTGATGCGCTGGCTCTGCTGCAATTGCGCCACAATTTGCTGGCGCAGGGCATCCCATTGCCCCAGGGAAACCGCCAGCGCTTGGAGTTCTTGGTAATCAGCCAGGGTAAACCGTTGTTTGAGTCGATCATACTGGGCCTCCACCACCTGATCGGGCGTTCCATGGCGCTTCCAAAAGGTCAGCAGCCAATCCCCATAATGATAGTTATCCTGCTGTTGCTGGCTTTCTTGCACCAGGGCGAGGGCTAATTCCGGCTGATCCGCCTCCAGCAGATCATCGGCTAGGGCAATCACCCCCCCCGGCATCGTCAAGAGATGTTGTCTGGCCAGGGTCAGGGCCTCGTCAAACTGCCCCCTCTGCAAGTAATAGGAGGCTTGCTGCCGGGGGGTGCCGAGGTCTAACACGAGGCTCCCGACATCGGTTGTTCCTCGCTGCTTTGCCCGCTGGGTCAACAATTTCACCAAATGTTCCTGGCTCCAAGGGCTATAGCGACGCCTGCCGCCCCCCTGAATGGCCTGTCGAATTTGACCCTCCACCCAGGCCCAATCCTCATCGGTGCCGTGTTCTAACAGGGCTTCCTGGGCGGGGTAGGCGTAGTCTATCCCCCCTAACTCGAGATCCTTGAACACCGCATCCAAACAGGTTTCAATCCAAAGGCGACGGCGGCTCATGTCCCCTTGCACCTCCCTGAGGCTGTCGCCCAGCCCCTCAGCAATGGCCTGGATCACCGATCCCACCTTGCCGTCATAGTCGATCTCAAGGACGCTATCGTCGTACTCCTCATTAGCCGCCTCCAGCAGCAATTGGTAGATATCCCCCGCATTGGCCCAGTCGCCAAGCTGCGTCAGCGCATCCGCCTGATCCACCAAGGCTCCCAAAGCCTCGGCCATGGCATACATATCCTGGTGGTTGTGAAAGACCCGTTCCACCGCCCGACGGTAATGATCTAAATTGGGGGTCTCTCCCGCCGCCATCGTCGGCCTATCGACCCAGTCCAGCAGGTCAGGATGGCGCTGCACCATGCGATCTATCAAATCCACTAACTCCTCGCGACTACGCTGGGCCAAGAGATCCGACATGGGGGGCACCCGATGAAAACTCTGGTGATCGTGGATATAGGTCAGGAGCAAGGCTACCTGGTGCTTGCACAGCCCACCCCAATCGTAGGGACAGGTACAATCACTGGCCTCAACGCCCTGCGGCCCTAGGGTTGCCGAGGGATAGTAGGTCATGCTGCCTTCGCAATTGGCCCAGAGTCGGTTGCCTTGGAGGGTAGGGTTGGAAATGGTGCCGTTGCGATAGTAGCGCTGGCCCCGCTCAAAGCTTTGCTCGGTGGCCAGGGAGCGAACCTGGGATTCTTTCAAGGGTGGCAGGGATGGGGCCATCGCGACCTCGCAGGAAAAGGTGGATCCCAACGGGGCTAAATTCCATAGGCCGATGGCTCGGATTAACCGCCGTCTAGGTTAACGATTATGGCATCCCATGGCTATACTGTCGGTTGGCTCATTTCAAGGTTGTGTGTCAACAAGGTTGCATCTATGGTGTCGCACTGGATCGCGTCAGGAACCCTGGGGGCATTGGGTGCCCTCGTCATCGTCGCCCCGGCCCAGGCGGCCACGTTGCAGTACTGGTGGTTCGATGCCCAGGCCAATCAGCTCGTCTTCACCACCAGTGGCCGTGTGCAGCCCACGGCCCAGATGCTCCTTAACCCCACCCGCATTGTGGTGGATTTGCCCCATACCCAACTGGGGGGCAGTACCCGACGGCAGGCGGTGGGTGGCATGGTACGAGAGGTGAGGGCCGGACAGTTTGATGCCCAAACCACGCGCCTGGTGATTGAATTGGCCCCTGGCCAGACCGTGGATCCCCAGGCGGTGCGGGTGCAGGGGGTGCGGCCTAACCAGTGGGTGGTGCAGTTGCCGGGAGGGACGACCCAGATCGGGTCCCCAAGTCCTGCGGCCACCGGCAGCGAGCCGACCACCCCAGCCCCCAGCCCCAACAACAACCAGGTGCAGGGCAATACGGGCAATGGAGCCGCCGCCACCCTGAACCGCATTACCGCCACCGGGGACGGCTTTTTGCTTACCCTGGGCGGTACGGTACCCCAGCCCACGATTCGCCTGTCGGGCCGGGGGGCGAATGATCGGGTGGCGGTGATTGATCTGCCCAATACGGCGGTGGCCACCACCCTCAGCCCCAGCGATCTGCCCATCCGTCGCTACAGCATTCAGGCCTGGGAGGTGGTGCAGCGGGAGACCAATCCCCCCAGCACCCGCATTACCCTGCGCCTTTCCCCCGACAGTCCAGCATGGCGCACTCTCCGTACCTCCAGCGGCGTAGTGCTGTTGCCCCCCAGCGGCGTGACCATTAGCTCGATTCCCGACGAACCACCGCCCCCCACCCCAGCGGCGGAAGTGCGCCCTCGGATCCCCAGTCGGCCCGTAACTCCGCCCAATCGCCCGGTGGTGCCGCCCACCCGCCCTGCGGAATCGCCTCCGCTGCCCAGCATTCCCAACCAGCGGGTGGTGGTGGTGATTGATCCGGGCCACGGTGGCCGCGATCCCGGGGCCGTGGGCATTGGGGGCCTCCAGGAGAAACAGGTGATCTTCCCCATTTCCCTGCGGGTGGCCGAATTGCTGGAGCAGCAGGGCGTGGTGGTGGTGATGACCCGTCGAGAGGATATTACCCTCGATCTGCAAAGCCGGGTAGACATTGCGAACCGGGCACGGGGCAACATTTTCGTCAGCATCCACGCCAACGCCATCAGCATGAGCCGTCCCGAGGTGAACGGTGTGGAAACCTACTTTGCTTCCGAAAGTGGACGACGGCTGGCGGCGACGATTCAATCTAACCTGCTGGCCACCACGGGGATGCGCGATCGCGGTGTGAAGCAGGCCCGGTTCTTTGTCATTCGCCACACCAATATGCCTGCGGCTCTGGTGGAGGTAGGGTTTGTCACCGGTGCCCAGGATGCCCCTCGCTTGGCCGATCCCGCTTGGCGAGAGACCGCCGCCCAGGCCATTGCCCGGGGCATTTTGCAGTACATCCAGCAGGGGCTCTGATACTGGCCACGATGCCCATGATCCACAGATTCCACCAACGACGGTCATCTCAACCTAATCTCCGATCCTGCATTCCCTCCAGGAGCCTAGCCCTCTGGGGGCTATCGACCGTGATGAGTGTCGGTATCAGTGGGGCGGGGATAGATGCCGCATCGGCGACGCCCGTCGTCACGCCAGCGGTGGCCCAGGGTTCATCCCTCCCTTCCCTCTGTCCAGCCCCCGCCCTAGATCGGCTGGTGCGCCATCGGGTCGCCGCTGGGGAAACCCTGGAGACCATCGCCCAGCGGTACGGGCTGCTGAGCGCTACTATCATGGGGTTCAACCCCGCTGTCCAGGGAGGATCTGTCCGCATGGGGCAGGAATTGGTGATTCCGCCCTACAACGGGATTCGGGTGCGGGTGAGCCCCGGTCGCACCTGGGCCCAGGTGGCCCAAACCTACAACCGTTCGGCGGATCTATTGTTTGAGATCAACGGCTGTGTGGGCACCGTTCCCCCCGAAATCTTTATTCCTGGCGTCAACTGGTTCCCTGGCGTCAGCAGCGCCGCCGCTCCAAATCCTACGGCCCCTCGAACTAGCCCCCTCCAGGGCTATCCCCTGCCGGAACCAGCGGCGGTGGTGATGAACTTTGGCTGGCAGCCCGCCCCCGACCGGGATGCAATGGTCTTTAACACTGGGGTAGCCTTGGCGGCGGCGGCAGATACCCTGGTGTTGGCGGTGGGGGCTGGAACCGTCGCCTTTGTCGGCACCGATTCGGTCTATGGCAACCTGATCGTGGTTAACCATGCCGATGGCCTACAAACCCGCTACGCCAACCTCACGGCCATGGCTGTCACCGTGGGGCAACGGGTGGCTCAGGGAGCCACCTTAGGCAAGGTGGCCGCCCAGAGTGAAGGCCCAGACTCCTACCTCTTCTTTGAAGTGCGGCTGAACTCGGCCCTGGGCTGGGTGGCCCAAAACCCCCATGACCTCGTCCCCGCCATGGCTCTACGGTAGGGCGTTATGGATCGGGCTTCGCCTCCTGAACGCTGGCTTCAATGGCATCGAGGGTGTTCAGCACCAGGCGCTTGGCCTGGAGTTCCCAGCCCCATTTTTGAATTTGAAAGGCGACGTAGAACCCGATGCCGGTGGCGATCAAATCGAGCGGCTGTTTGCCAGAAATCCCGAGCAAGAGCCCCAGACCGCCAATGCCCCAAAAGGGGAGGGCCACGGTTTGACGGTTTTCTTCCACCAGGGCGGCGAAGAAGTGGGTGGGCAAGCTGGCCTGGATTTCCTCCCGCACCGCCTTCTGCTCGGGATAGGGCACGGCGAAGCTAAACTTGCGCCGCAGCTTTTCAATTTTGCGGGCGTCGGTGCTATATTCCGTCAGTTCATCTTCCGCCATGCGGATCAGGTGCTCTGCTTTGCTCATAAACCATTCCTGTGGAGAGGGCCGTATGTCGCTGATCTAGGCCGGATCTAGCCCGTTGGCCGCGTCCGATTAGGGATCTTCGTTGGGGGCATGGTCTTGGCCCATCTGTTGCTGAAGCTGGGCCAGGATAGACCAGCGCTGATCCAGCGGGGAGGGATCCGGGGGAGCCGAGGCTTGTCCGGGGATGGCGATGCCGGGGCAGGTGGTATCGCACAGTTGACGCTGGGGCAGGGCGAGGCAAATTTGCTCGTAGATCCAGGTGGTGGGGTGAAAGTAGCCCGTGGGCGGCAGGGTTTCGGTGAGGTCTTCCATCGCCACCTCACGCTCTAGAGGCAGGGTGGCCGGATCTGGGTCGGCCTGGAGCCAAATCAGTTCCTT
>JALQST010000176.1:2396-6642 GCA_023264315.1 Nodosilinea sp. BSH.14 | reverse complement strand
GACCACTTGGCCTTTGAGGCGGAACGCATGAAGCCCCTGGTGATGCCCGATCTGGTGGAATTGGGCTACATGAACCCTGGCCGTTGGCGACACATTGCCGATACCTACGCCAAGCTGGGCATGGTAGCCCCCGGTCTGTCTTCAGCATCGTGATCACCCACTACGATGACGGCACCATGGTTTACATGAACCCCAAGGCGGCCCAGGTTTTTGGCATCGATCAAGACTACGTCCGGGGCAAACCCATCCCCACGACTACTACCGTGGGGCGTTTGGGCGGCGAGGAGTTTGCCATTCTGCTGCCTAGTAGCACCACCGTGGCCGACGCCGCTGCCCTGACCGAACGCCTGCGCCAAAGCGTCGAAGCCGTCGTCTGTGTCGTCCAAGGACAAACCATCACCCTCACCATTAGCCTGGGGGTGGCCAGCCCCCTCCCCCCCACCGACAGCCTCGATATCCTGCTGAGTCGGGCCGACCAGGCGATGTATGCCGCCAAACACCAGGGCCGCAATCGCGTCATGATTGCCACCCCAACGGGCATTCTCCCCTACTGCTCGCCCCCAGCCTTCGCCTAGAAACCAAGCAAGATTGCCCCTTGGCTTAGCAAAATACACTTTTTTTTGGCCCAGTCCCCTAGGATATGACCAATACAATGGCCAGCCTTGGCCGCTCCTAGGTGTGACCGTGCCCCATGCTTGACTCCATTTCTGCCTCCCCCGCCGCTTCAGATGATCCGGCCTTTGCCTCCTCCCACCTGCTCCAACCCATTGGGGTGAAGGCGGTCTACGGGCTGGCCTTGCGGGGGGATGACCTCCTCGCCGTCGATCCCTTTCGCGGCTATTTGCTGAAAATTGACCCCAAGACCGGGGATGCCGCCATCCTCAACCCGCGCCATGCCGCCGCGTTTGAACAGGCCACCGGAGTCGCCTACTGGGAGGGCCGAGTCTGGATCGCCAAAGGCCACAGCGTCTACGTCACCGCCCTAGCCGAGATCAACCCCGTCCCCGTCTTCACCCTGCCCTACACCGTGGATGGTGTAGCCGTGTGGGAAAGCACCCTCTACGTAAGCTGCAAAAAAGCGGGCTACATCTACGTGTACGACCGCGATTCGGGCCAGCGCATCACCCAGTTTCCGGCACCGGGGATTGGCATCCAAAACATTTCCGTCTGGGGCGACTACCTCTGGGCCTGCGACCAAACCGAGCAAACCGTCTACTGCCTAGACCGCGCCACCGGGGAACTGGTGGTGAAAATGCTCACCCCCTTCCCCACGCCGACGGGGATTGCCGTGCCGCCCCACACCCAGCCGGAGCAGGGCACAATCTGGGTCTCCTACACCAACGAAGAACCCTACGTGCGCGATGATCCCAACAGTGAACTGCCCTTTGAACTCACTTTTCGGGATCGCACCCTAATCCACCCCCTCACCTACCGCTGGAACAGAGCCAAAAACTACTGCCGCACCAACGGCTTCTTGGTAGAAATGACCTACGTGGAGGAAATCGACGCCCTGGAGGATGCCGCCGCCCTGCAAAACGTGGAATGGCGGATGGCCTTTCCCACCCGCACCGACCGTCAAACCCTGCGCTCCGTGGAGCCTGTAGGTCTGCCCTACGACGAAGATATCCAAAATGGCGAACGGGTAGCCAGCTTCAAGTTCCCCACCCTCGATCCCCACGAACGCCACATTTTTGGCTGGAAAGCCCTCATTGAGGTCTACGGTCTAAAGTACCAACTCACCCCTCGCCAGGTGGAATCGGCCCCGTCCCTGCCCACGGAATTTGGCCCCCGCTACCTAATCGACGACGATGAACTGGCCATGGATAGCCCCCTAATCCAATCCGCCGCCCGCGACAGCATTGGCCGCGAAACCAACCTGCTGCGCCAGGTACTCAGCATTCGCAACTATGTGTACGACAAGCTCTCCTACGCTGTCACCCCCGCCATCGACACCCCGGACGTGGTGCTCGAACGGGGGCGTGGCTCCTGCGGGGAATACGTGGGCCTGCTGCTGGCGCTGATGCGGCTGAACGGTATCGCCTGTCGCACCGTGGGCCGCTACAAATGTCCCGCCGAAGCCGATAAACCGGGCATTTACCTCGAACCGGACTTCAACCACGTCTGGATCGAGTTCTACATTCCCGGCTTCGGCTGGCTACCGATGGAATCCAACCCCGACGACATCCAGGACGGTGGCCCTTATCCGACCCGATTCTTTATGGGACTGCCCTGGTGGCATGTGGAAATGGGCAAGGGCATCCCCTTTGAAAAACTGATCCGCCCCGAAGGCAGCCCTGAAGTGAAACTGGGTGATTTGGCCGTTAATCACATGCGATTTCGGATTTTGGGTGAACTAAAGCCCTAGGGATGGCCCTGTCCTAGGGCGTGGCGTTGCAGTTCCGCCAGGGAGACGTATTCCAGGGCGGAGGCGTGGGTGGCTTCTAGGCAGACCGGGGGAGCCACTCCGGCGTCGAGGGCTTCCTTCCAGCGAGAGGCGCAGAGGCACCAGCGATCCCCGGGGTTGAGGCCCGGAAACTGGAAGGCGGGCACGGAGGTTGAGAGATCGTTGCCCTGGGCTTGGGTATAGGCGAGGAAGTCTGCTGTCATTTCGGCACAGACCACATGGGCTCCCATATCGCCAGCCCCAGTGTTGCAGCAGCCATCGCGGTAGAACCCGGTCATGGGGGCGGTGCAGCAGATGCCGAGGGGCGTTCCTAAAACGTTGCTGGCGGTGGAGTGGGCGGCGGGCATGGGGTTAGACCTGTTGATTAAAAAGGATCAAAAATGTAGTTATCGGCGCAGTGTTGGGCTTTGATCTGGTCACTGGGGCTGCGCACTGTCCAGGTGATCAGGGGAATATGAAAGGCACACTTGGCCACGGTGGTTGAGATCTTGGGTAACGACCGTAGGTCGTAGGCGATGAAGTGGGGCTGGCTGGCCCAGTTGAAGAGTAGATTACTGTGGGCCATGGCCAGATGTCGAGGGGCGGGTGGCCAGCCTATGGCGCTCGAGAGCTGCCCGCGCCGGATGTGGGGGGCATGGCGCTTGAACCACTGCAAGGAGAGGGGATTGAAGGACTGCACCGCAAACTCCCCTTGGTAGTCGGCGAGGATCGTGAGCAGGGCGCGTTCGAGAGACCCCACCCGACCTTCGTTTTTAATTTCAATCAACACCGGCACCTGACCCTGGATCAGATCCAGGGCTTCGGTCAGGGCGGGAATGGTTTGGTCGGTGTTGTAGAGGTGGCAGTGCTTGAGGCTGGCCAGGGTTTGATCGTGGATGGTGCCCGGTTGCCCGGTGAGGCGTTCCAGGGTTTTGTCATGGAACACGGCGATCCCACCATCGGCTAAAAGCTGGACATCCATTTCGATGGGATAGCCTTGGGCGATGGCGGCGGCAAAGGCCAACAGGGAATTTTCCGGCACCGTTTTGCCCTGGTGCAGGCCGCGATGGGCGATGGGTCGAGCAGTAATCCAGTCCATGGCAGGCATTCTAGACTAGACTGTTCCCCGCCTGGGTTAAGGTTTTTTTTAGAATCTGCCTTTAATTTTAACCTAGCCTCAGCGGCTCCAAAACGCCCTGGAAGACCTCACCCCCAGCCCCTAGACTTGGATCAGGGGGGTGAGGTCGAGGTGTTGCCCGATGTCATCGGCTAGGGCCGTGAGGATGGCTTCCCGGTGTTCGCGGTAGTTGGGAATGCCCGTGGGCAAGGATCCTAGCCCCCGCTGTTGGCGCAGACGATTGAGCCATGCCCGTCGCCAGGGGCCATTATCAAAAATGCCGTGGAGATAGGTGCCCCAGAGGGATTGACGGCTATCAACCACGCCAAGGCTGGGGTCTTCAAACAGAAACTTAAACCCAGGATCAGGGTCTTCCTGGGCTTCAGGGAAGCTGAATTGGGTGCGGCCCTGGTGCAGTTCATAGCCGGAGACGGGCAGGCCATCCTGGGGAAAACGGGACGTCACCGTGCGCTGGCGGGCAATTTTTTGCTGGCTAATCACCGTGCGCATGGGCACCAAATCTAGGGCGGAAAATCGGCCTTCGCGGCCTTCAAGCCCCTCGGGGTCGGCCATGAACTGCCCCATCATCTGAAAGCCACCGCAGATCCCCAGCACCGTGCCCCCGGCGGACACATAGTTGCGGATGGCGTCGGCCATGCCGGTTTGCTGGAGGGTCAGCAGGTCGGCAATGGTGGTTTTGGTGCCGGGGAGAATCACCGCATCGGGACAGCCGAGATTGTCCTTGG
>JALQST010000176.1:0-2386 GCA_023264315.1 Nodosilinea sp. BSH.14 | reverse complement strand
GTCCGTAAAGTTGGCAATGCGGGGTAGGCGCACCACAGCAATGTTTAAATCAGCCTGTTTTTTGCGGTTGGGCAGGCGATCCAGCAGGCTGAGGGAATCTTCGGCGGGGAGGGTTTGATCGAGCCAGGGCACCACCCCCAGCACCGGCATGCCCGTGCGCTCTTGCAGCCAATCGAGACCGGGCTCTAGAATGGCCCGCTGCCCCCGGAATTTATTGATCACAATGCCCTTCACCAAGGCCCGCTCGTCGGGATCCATGAGTTCCAGGGTGCCGATGATGTGGGCAAACACGCCGCCCCGATCAATATCTGCCACCAGCACCGTGGGGGCGTTTAGGTGTTTGGCAATGCGCATATTGGTGAGATCGCGGTGTTTGAGGTTCACCTCCACCGGGCTGCCCGCCCCTTCGCACACCAAAAAGTCGTAGTCCTGGCTGAGCACAATCAGGGATTCTTGAATCGCCTGCCAGCCGCGATCAAAAAAGTCTTCGTAGTAGCGCTGGGCGGTGGTACTACCCACGGCCTTGCCCTTGAGGATCACCTGGGAGGTCATGTCTCCCTGGGGTTTCAGGAGGATGGGGTTCATTTCCACCTGGGGCACCACCCCCGCCGCCCAGGCTTGCACCGCTTGGGCGTAGCCCATCTCGCCCCCGGTGGCGGTGACGTAGGCATTCAGGGCCATGTTCTGCCCCTTAAAGGGAGCCACCCGCCAACCCTGACGGTTCAACAATCGACAAATGGCCGCCGTAATCAGCGACTTACCAACGTGGGAGGCTGTTCCCACCACCATTATTGCCCGCATAGCCCTTCTCCCAACCTCATACAAACCTCACCCCCAGCCCCTCACCCCGTGGCCGGGGGGCCGGAAGGTGCTTTTAGCGTCTTAGTCTACCCTTGCCACCAACTGGGTACCCGCAGCCAGCGGTGCCAGGTGTTGGATAGATGATCGGCCCAGGTGGGCCGTAGTTGGCTGGCGCTGAGGTGTTCTAAATAGTCGCACAGGTGACGGCCTAGGGGGGTGAGGCGGAAACTATCGGTGAGCCCCTGGCCGTCTACCTCGCGGCGCAGCAGCCCCACGGCAATTAGCCACATCAGTTCGTTATCCGCTTGCAGTTCCGACAGAGCGCGACGGGCATAGCCGTTTTTGACGCCCTGGGGATGGCACACCTGGCGCACGGAAACGCTTTGGTGGATCAGGGTGGTGAGCAGGTCTAGACGAAAGGGCGAACACTTCAAGGCGCGTTCAGCCCGTTTCCAGGAGGACTGGGGATAGCGCTGGGTGAGGCTGGGGTCGGCGTTGACAAGGGCCATAGCTTCCTAGGGTCGGGACGGATGGGAGAAGGCAATTTTCTCCCCTATTGTATCGGGCTGGGCAGTGGGAAGTTCTCGGTGGTCTAAGGGGATAAATCACAGGAAAACGGACATGCCGTGACCGAAACGGCCCGAGATGTCCGAAACTGGCTGATATAAACAACTTCAGCCAGGACTATTATGGAGCTTTACCAACGACTTGAGCACATTCTAGGGGAATGACGCCCGGTCTTCAGCCGCGAAGCCACGTTCCGGTGGTTCGTTCTACTCGTGTGGGGCATCCTGCTGAATACGTAACCCCCAGCGGTTTCAACTTTTCAGGTAACTTTAAGCTGATGTGCATCTAAATTGCATGATGGCTTTCTCCAGAGCCCTTGTCAAAAGGCTTTGACAGAGATCTAGCTAGTGTATTTTAGATGACTAAAAGCTTACTACATTCCATTGAGTTTTTGTAATGGGATATTTAGCCATGAAGAATGGCTCAGAAAGGATAACCCTATGCTGTGGCCCTTCATTCATCTGGCGATCCAGTTCGCCTCGTGAAGACCCCATGACAAAGCTTCCAGATGGAACTTTCACCATAGCTAATCCTATTTTCTCGCTGAGAGATTCAACAAACTGCTGGGCAGTTCGGGGAGTCTGCCGGATACATAATTCAGCCTGCTCAAGGCTCACTGTAGCAGTTTCAAACTCAAACCATTCCAGGTTAGGCTCAAGATTCTTGGGGGAATGTTTCATCTTAGGAAAATTGTTTCACTTGTTGAGTGATGATAATCAATTCGTTAAATCACTGCACCTGCATAAGCCGCATCGCTTGAAACATCCCCCTCTCGCATCAAGTAGGAAGCTGCGTCAAGCACGTTCATGGCCAGGGGTACATTTCCTTCAAAGGAAAGCTTTTTGTAAATCCCCATTAGGTTTACATAACATTGAGAATCTATTCCTTCCTTTGACTCAAGATCTAAATTTCCTGCCTTATAGAGCTTTTTAGCAGTGTCGAATACTTCTAGGAGACTCATGTCTCCCTCTTGAGCCAAATCAACGTACTTGTCCATTAGGCTTTTGTACAATGCTTT
>JALQST010000175.1 GCA_023264315.1 Nodosilinea sp. BSH.14 | reverse complement strand
AGGGCCGCATTGGCCGGGGGGGCAACGGCGGGATCGATGGCCGGGGCCGCATCGCCGTCGATGTTGCCTTGGTTGGCGGTGCGCCAGCAGAGGATGGCCGGAATCAGCCCGGTGATCAGCCCCATGGCGATGGGCACGTAGAAGCCTGCGCCCAAACTCATCACCGTGGCAAAGGCAAAGTTGCCAAGGTAGACAATCAGGGGCACCGTCACAGACTTGGGCGGCTCGGTGCCGACGCCTAGGACGCGCCACAGGCCCAAGCCCACGGACATAAAGACCACCCCTGTGCCCAGCCAGCCCGCAAAATTTTGGTAGGGCATTCCAAAGAACGCGCCCGGTTCATGCCAGTACCAGAAGGGCAGGTCGGTCTGGCTCATGGCCGGATCTAGTACAAAGTCCCAGGAGGTGAGCAGCACTGACCCGAGGAAAATCGCCCCCAGGGTTCGCAACCAGCTATAGCTGGATTCGGCCTGGGCGGATTGGGCTCCGGTAGCCTTCAAGCCGCTACGGGCTAACAGGTAGGAGGAGAGCCCCAGGTAAAACCAGGACAGGGGAATGGTGAACGGCACTAGGCCCGCAATTTTGTAGCCCAGGCCGTTCAGATAGCTGTAGTGGCCGAAGGGAAAGCCCGTGCTGGTGCCCAGCAGTTCGCTAGAGAGAGACACGCCAATCGCCGCCGCCGCAAAGGCCAACATCGCCTTCAGGCCCAGGGTGCGATAGCCGTAGAGGGCGACGGCCATGGTGCCCAGCAGAATGTAGCCCACACCGCCTCCAGCCATGCTCCAGCGGAACATCGTGTGTCCGGCGGGGAGGTAGTCCAACATACCGGGGTGAGGCACCACCCAGAGTAATCCGGCCAGCCCAAAGGCCATGGCCACCAAATGTCCGTATAGGCAGTAGCGTTCAAGCGTCAAAAGGCGTCTCATGGTGAATCTCAGATACCGCTTGCAGAAGGGGAAAGGGGCTGTTAGGGCGACGGAATCGGTGGAACCGACGACGTTGACGGCGACCACGGTTGCAGCCAACGATAAATTCGCGGACAACATCGATGACCGACGATGAGAGGGGGACTCATGATGAAATCGTGCCCTAAATTATAAGTTTTGTAAATGGTTGTGGCCATGAACTCAGCCGAGGGCGACTCTCCAGTTTTGCCCTAGCCGCGCCGTAAATCTTGGGAGATCACCCCGTTGGCGGTGAAAACTTCAGGGCTGTGGAAATCGAGAAAAACGGCTAAGATAGGCGAATAAACTGGTCTTCTACGGTCTTGGCTATGGCCCGCATGACGACAACAGGCCCAATGCTTACGGTGCGGCCCTTGCAGTATCGAGATCTCGACGATCTCACGCAGTGGCACCCCGACGATCTAGATGCCGGAGACGACAACTTTTCATCGGCGTCGGTGATGTCCTGGCTGGATCATCAGCGACGCTGGTATGCCCCCCTCAAGCTCCTGAGCTGGATGCCCAGTCCGATGGCTCCGGCCTCCCTCACCTTTGTGGCCGAGCGGCAGGGGTGTCTGGTAGGGTTCATTCAGGTGGCCCCCTTCAACCGTACCCGCAGCACCTGGCAGGTGGAACGGGTGGTGGTCAACCGGGCTGTGGCGGCCAAGCTGATGATTACGGGCTACATGGATGTGGGGTCGCGGCTGCTGCGCCACTGCTTTGAAGCCGTTTGGGAGGCCCGCACCTGGATGCTGGAGGTGAACGTCAACCACAAGACCGCCCTCTCCCTCTACCGTTTCAATGGCTTTCAGCCCCTGGCCCAAACCACCTACTGGTCGCTACCGGCGGAGGCCATCGCCACCCTGGCCCAGCGGGAGCCGGATTTGCCGAACCTGCTGCCCGTCAGTAATGCCGACGCCCAGTTGCTCTATCAATTGAATACGGCTTCCATGCCGCCCCTGGTGCGCCAGGTGTTTGACCACCAAATTCAAGACTTCAAGAGCGGTGTCATGGGCACCGCCAACGCCACTGTAGATCGCCTCGTGAACAACCTGGAAACCGTCAGCGCTTACGTCTTCGAGCAGCAGCGCAAGGCTGCCATTGGTCAATTTCAGCTCACCATTTGCCGCGATGGTCGCCAGCCCCACACCGCCGATCTAACCGTGCATCCGGCCTACACCTGGCTCTACCCAGAGTTGATGGTGCAGATGGCGAAAATTCTGCAACCCTTCCCGGCCCAGCCCCTCCACCTCACCTCGCGAGACTACCAGCCGGAGCGAGAGGAATGCCTCACCCAAATGGAGGCCGTGCCGGACTCCCACACCCTGCTGATGTCCCGTTCGGTGTGGCACAAGGTGCGGGAGAGCAAGCCCATTTCCCTGGAAGGTCTGCAACTTTCTGACGTGTTCACGGGGCTGCAACCCGCCGCCAAGCCCATCCCCGGACGCATGACCTGGGCCACGGAACTGCCACCCAAACCCATCCCCAAACCCGCCCCCGACGGTATAGATCCCGCCCTGCCCCAGCCCCCAGATCGGCCAGAGGTGTAGGTGGGTCAGGATTTCAGCGGTGAGTTTTAGGGAGAAGCCGCACCTTGAGTCAGCCCATTTCGGCCCTTGGCCTGGATATTGGTCGCAAACGCATCGGTGTGGCCGGGTGCGACCGTTTGGGGCTGATGGCCTCCGGCTTAACCACCATCTATCGCCAGTCCTTCAACCAGGTGGTGGCCGAACTGGCGGAACTGGTTCAGGAGCGCCAAGCGGAGGTGCTGGTGGTTGGCCTACCCCTCACCGTGGCGGGAGAGGAAGGAGCCCAGGCCAAACAGGTGCGGCGCATGGCTACGGGCCTCTCCAAAGCCCTGAAGCTGCCCGTGGTCTACATTGATGAACGGTTTACCTCCCTAGAGGCCGAGGAACTGATTCGGAACCAGGGGGGATCCGTCCAGGCGGATAAAGGCTTGGTGGATCGCAAGGCGGCGGCCCTAATTTTGCAGCGCTGGCTGGATGAACGGCCAAGGACGGAACAGGATGGGATATTCTGATAACACTGTTTTTGAACGTCCCGCTCCGTTTTTCGCAATTTGTCCATCCAGCATAGATAGAGTAGCCTCCATGGCGGATGATACCCAAGCCTTCGACGACTCAGCCGTTGTCCTCACGGATGATGCAGGCCGCTTTCTGCCCTGCCAGGTAGAGCAGCGCTTTGACCTCAACGGTCGAGAGTATTTGCTGCTGTTGCCCATCGATTCCCCCATTGAAATCTTCGTGTGGCAGGAGGAAGAGGAGGACGATGACGGGGTGCTGATGGACATCGAAGACGACGACATTGATCTCGTCTTTCCCACGGCCAAGGCCGTTCTCGCGGAGCACAACCTCACCCTTCAGCGCACGGCCATCACCCTCACCGCCGCTGGGGAACTGCCCGAGGTGGATGAGGAAAACTGCCTCATTCTGGAATTGGATGAGGTGGATGAGGCTGGGGATCCGATGACGGAGGAGTTCCAAGTCCTGGCGAACTGTTTCCATGACGAGCAGGAATACGTCCTCTGCACCCCAGTAGAGCCCCTGCTGATCTTTGCCTACCGCACCGCCAAGGGCACCCTAGCTATCGTGACCCCAGAGGAATTCCAGGCCATTCGCGGTAGCCTGGAAGAAAAGCTGTTCGATGTTTTAGACGACTAGGATGGGCCATGGGCCTGGGGTCATCTCGGGTTTACGACCGACCACCGATCTTCTGCACGGATAACTTCAAACTTGTGACGTACAGCAGCGCAATCCCAAGGTTATGGCGAACGCGAAAGGGTCTAAGTGGGTAAAGTGGGGCTTTCTGGGCCTCGTGGTTCCGGTGGCGGCGGGGATCGCCGCTTGGCAGGGCTGGGCCTGGTGGAGTTGGGCCACTGCCCCCGTGGTGGCAGACGCCACCGAACAAAGCGCCGACCAAACCATCCAAATTCAAATTCCCCCCGGCACACCGGGGCAGCAGATTGGCCAAGACCTAGAGGCGGCGGGGCTGATTCGCTCGGCCTTGGCCTGGAGGTTGTGGACTCGCTGGCAGGCGCGGCAGGCTCCGGAGAGTGGCTTCCAAGCGGGTGCCTACGCCCTGGCCCCCACCAGTGCCATGACCGATATCGCCGAAATCATTTGGACAGGGCAGGTGGTGCAGACCGCCTTCACCATTCCCGAAGGCTGGAACCTTCGCCAAATGGCGGCCTACTTTGAGCAGGAGGGCTTCTTCCCCGCCGCCGAGTTTTTGGCCGTCACCGAGGATATCCCCCGCGATCAGTTCCCCTGGCTTCCCGATGGCCTGCCCCACCTAGAGGGCTTTTTGTTCCCCAACACCTACCAGTTGCCCGCCGAGGGCATCACCGCCACCCAGGTACGGGACATCATGTTGCGCCAATTTGAGACCACCGCCCTGCCCCTCTACAACCCCAACGTCATTAACCTGTCCCTGCTGGATTGGGTCACGCTCAGCAGCATTGTGGAAAAGGAATCCGTCATCGCCGAAGAACGGGGCACCATCGCTGGGGTCTTTACCAACCGCCTAGAGCAGAACATTCCCCTCGGGGCCGACCCCACCGTGGAATACGGCCTGGGCATTACCCAAACCCCCGAACAGCCCCTCACCTGGGCCCAGGTGGGCACCCCCTCGCCCTACAATACCTATATCAACCCCGGCTTACCGCCCACGCCCATCGCCAGTCCGGGCACCGCTAGCCTAGAGGCGGTGCTGAACCCAGAGGATACGGAATATCTCTTCTTTGTCGCCCGCTACGATGGCACCCACGTCTTCAGCCGCACCCTAGCCGAGCATGAGGCGGCCAAAAACGCCATCCGGGCAACCTTCAACAATAACTAGGGTCGAGAGCGCACGGCCCAAGGGAACCGAATCCGATGGATCCCAAGTCAAGGGCATGGGATCGGTGGAAAGCAAAGGGAACGACTCGGACATCACGCCGGGGGAATCACTCAGAAGGGGTACGTTTTGGCGATGGTGTGGTCTAGCCTGGTACAACCGAATTTGGTGCTGGGGGGAAGTGTGTTTGCCCTGTCCCCAGATCTGATGCGCCGTCATAACCTTAAGGGACTGATTTTGGACGTAGACGATACCCTGGTGCCCCTACGTCAGGCGGAAAGCGACCCCGACCTGATCGCCTGGATGGCCAGCATCAAAGCGGTGGGTGAGGTCTGGCTGGTCAGCAACAACGTCAACGGCCACCGGATTAAACGCATCGCCGACGCCCTAGGGGTGCCCTACCTCACCCGCGCCAGAAAGCCCTCCCGTCGCAAACTCAAGCAAGCCTTGGTGGCCATGAATCTGCCCCCGGAGCAGGTGGCCATGGTGGGCGACCGCCTGTTCACCGACGTCTTGGCAGGGAACCGCCTAGGATTGTTCACAATTTTGGTGGATCCCATGCCCCGGCTCGATCAGCATCAGCCTCGGGTTTCCCTCCTGCGCACCCTGGAGGTGGCCCTGCTGCGTGCCCTAGGGATTTCCGTCGGCTCCACACCGCCCCCCTCGCCCTAGGTCATCCTAGGCTGGGCGTTGGCGACGACAGTACTGCACCAGACCGATGAAGAGCGCCGTCCCCACCGCATATTTCAGCCCATGGGGAATCCAGGTTTGGGGGGAGAAAAAGCCTTCGATCAGGCCCGCCAGCACCAGCAGCGTGATGACGCCGTAGAGTAGCCGCACCGCCTGAAGCCCGTGAATTCGTAGGGCATCGACACGGCGATAGGCTCCCGGCAGGAGGATACTGCGGGCCAGCAGCAATCCGGCCCCGCCAGCGATGAAAATGGCGGGCAACTCCAGCGCTCCGTGGGGGAAGACAAAGGCCCACAGATCCCAGGCCAAATTTGCCTGGGCCACCAGCACCCCAACGCAGCCAATCATCACCCCATTAAAGACCAGAAGATAGACGGTGAAGGCTCCCGGTGGCGTCAGCAGGGGGATGCTGGGCAGAAACATGGCAATGCCGCCAATCATCGCCCACAGCGATACACCGATGTTGTTGATCATGATTTGGCTGGAGGCGACGGGCTCCATACCCAGAATCGAGACCGTCCAGAGTTCCTGGCTGCTTTTCACCTCCTCCACAAATTCTTGGCCCAACACCAGGGTGAGAAAGGCCGGATCTTGCCAAGCAAACCACCACCCTACCAGGCCACCTAAACCAAAAAGCGCGGTGGCAATGGCGATGTAGACCCAGGTTTGCTGAACGGTTTCGGGAAAGCCATAGCGAAAGAAATCCAGGATGTCCTGCCACTCCTGCCGCCGAGACCCCTGATAAATTTGGCGATAGCCCCGGCTCGTGAGCTGTTGCAGGTCTTTGATCACTGCCTGCCCCACCGCTTGGCCTTTAGCCCGGGCCAAATCCGCCGAGACGGAGCGGTAGAGACTGGCCATTTGCCGCACCTCCGCCCCCGAGAGATGGGTTAACCCCTTATCCTCGGCCCGCCGAAGCAGATCATCCAACTGCCGCCAACTGGCCTCGCGGCGCGCCATCCAACGCTGGATATTCATGAAATAAATCGGGAAAAATGGAGATCCAACCGCAGTGTAGGCTAGGCTCAAGGTCTACGGCTAGACCAGGCTTCTGTCAACAGCAATTCTCAGTATGACTAGGCTGGCGAATAAAATACCGCTCAGGCTGAGCCTGTCGAAGCCTTTTCACCCTTCGACAGGCTCAGGGTGAACGGCCAA
>JALQST010000174.1 GCA_023264315.1 Nodosilinea sp. BSH.14 | reverse complement strand
GTCGAAGGGTGAAACGGCGGTGAAAAGGCTTCGACAGGCTCAGCCTGAGCGGTATTTTATTCGCCAGCCTAGTCATACTGAGAATTGCTGCCCAGCGATGATGCCCTGAGCCCGTTGTCTCGGTCGGTCTAGCCCTGGCCAGGGGATCCCCAACGCCAAGGCCGGGATTGGGGGCAGTTACCATGCATAATATGTCTGTGCTCAGCGTGAGGCTGGGCCAGAAAGTCTGTTCTTTAGCCCATCGTTAGCCGATTTTGGAGTGCCCCATGCGCCTGTCTCAAATGCTGTTTGTCACCCTGCGGGAGGAACCGGCGGAGGCGGAAATCCCCAGCCACAAGCTGCTGCTGCGGGCGGGCTACATTCGGCGGGTGGCCAGCGGGGTTTATGCCTATCTGCCGCTGCTGTGGCGGGTGCTGACTAAAATTTCCGCCATTGTGCGCGAGGAAATGAACACAACCGGGGCGCAGGAATGTTTGCTGCCCCAGCTTCAGCCCGCCGATCTGTGGCGCGAATCGGGCCGATGGGACACCTACACCAAGGCCGAGGGCATCATGTTCTCCCTGACGGATCGGCGTCAGCAGGAGATGGGCCTTGGCCCCACCCACGAGGAAATCATCACCGCCATTGCGCGGGACATGATTCGCTCCTACCGCCAGTTGCCCCTGCATCTGTACCAAATTCAGACCAAATTTCGGGACGAAATCCGCCCCCGGTTTGGCCTCATGCGCGGGCGCGAGTTCATCATGAAGGACGGCTACTCCTTCCACATCGACGAGGAGAGCCTGAAGCAGACCTACCAAGAGATGTACACCGCCTACAGCAACATTTTGCGCCGCTGCGGCCTCAAGTTCCGGGCGGTGGATGCCGACTCCGGGGCCATTGGCGGGTCGGGATCGACGGAATTTATGGTGCTGGCCGAGGCTGGCGAAGACGAAGTGCTCTACACCGAAGACGGCCTCTACGCCGCCAACGTAGAAAAGGCGGTTTCCTTCCCCGCCGATGCCGAACCTTCTAGCTTCAAGACCTTTGAGAAACTGGACACCCCCAGCACGCCCACTATCGAATCCCTGGCGAAGTTCCTCAACTGTTCGCCCACCCAGATCGTGAAAAACGTCCTCTACCAAGCGGTATTTGACAACGGCAAAACCGTGCTGGTGATCGTCAGCCTGCGCGGCGATCAAGACGTCAACGACGTGAAGCTCACCAACGAACTGACCAAGCTAGCCCCCACCTACGGCGGCAACACCGTCCTTTCTCTCACCGTGCCCGACGAGGAAGCCCAGGCCAAATGGGCCGCCAAACCCCTGCCCCTGGGCTACATGGCCCCCGATTTGGGCGATGACTATATCCAGTCGGGCCTTGAAGGCCTCGCACCAAAATTTCTGCGCCTCGTGGATCAGACCGCCGTTGACCTGGAAAACTTTGTCACCGGGTCAAACGAGTCTGGCTTCCACGTCGTCGGGGCGAACTGGGGCAAGGAATTCCCCCGGCCCAGCCTGACCGTGGATGTGCGGAAGGCAACGGCGGGAGATCGGGCAATGCACGACCCGAACCAAGTCTTGCAGACTGCCCGAGGGATTGAAATCGGCCATATTTTCCAACTGGGCACCAAATATTCCAACGCCCTAGGAGCCACCTACACCAACGAAAACGGCGACCACGTGCCCCTGGTGATGGGCTGCTACGGCATTGGGGTCTCGCGCCTTGCCCAGGCCGCCGTGGAACAGTCCTACGACAAACATGGCATCGTCTGGCCCCTGGCCATCGCGCCGTACCAGGCCATTGTGGTGATTCCCAACATCGGCGACGAGCGCCAGGTGGAAGCGGCGGCTCAGATCTACACTGACCTCAATGCCGCTGGCGTGGAAACCCTGCTGGATGACCGCGACGAACGGGCTGGGGTGAAATTCAAAGACTCCGAACTCATCGGCATTCCCTTCCGCATTGTGACCGGACGCGCCCTCGCCGATGGCTTTGTGGAGGTGGTAGACCGGGCCACTGGGGAAGCTGAGGAAATCGCCCTAGAGGCCGTTGTGGACATCATCAAAGAACGGATCGCCACCGCCCTGGGATCGTCCAGCAAACCCTAACCCCTGGGACGCCAAACCTGGGATGTCAACGGCGGATCATGACGGACGGGCATAGGGGATATCAAGGGGATATTAAACCTGTGGCGACATCGGAATGGGTCTCTGGGGCGGCCCTCGCCCAGTGGCGACATCAGGCCCAGGGGGCGGCTAGGGCGGCGGACATTGATGCCCAGGAGGTAGACTGGCTGCTGCGGACCATCAGCGACGTGGATGGCCTCACCCTGCGATTGGGCACCCTAGCCCAGCGGGAGCGGGTGGCCCTCCGCTTGTCCCTCGCCGACCTCGATCAGCGCTGGCAACAGCGCCTTCACCAGCGGGTCCCGGTGCAGTACCTCGTCGGAGAAACCCCCTGGCGGCAGTTTTCCCTGCGGGTGTCTCCGGCGGTGCTCATTCCCCGCCCCGAAACGGAATTGATCATCGACCTCGCCGTGGAAGCCGTGGAGCGCAGCCCCCACCGAGATGCCCTGGCCACCGGGCTTTGGGCCGATCTAGGCACCGGCAGCGGGGCCATTGCCCTGGGGCTGGCCGAGGCTTTCCCCCAGGCCCACATTTTGGCCGTAGACCAAAGCACCGACGCCCTTGCCATCGCCCGGGAGAATATCCAGCGCTACGCCATGGCCGATCGCATTACCCTACACCACGGGTCTTGGTTTCAGCCCTTGGCGGCCTACCACGGCCAACTCTGTGCTGTTATCTCCAATCCACCCTACATTCCCTCCGAGGTGTTGCCCACCCTTCAGCCCGAAGTCATTCACCACGAACCCACCACCGCCCTCGACGGTGGCCCTGACGGCCTCGCGGATCTGCGCATCCTGGCCAGCCAAGCCCCGGATTATCTCATGGCTGGCGGTCTGTGGCTGGTGGAAATGATGGCAGGGCAGGGGCCAGCGGTCAGTGCCTTACTCGATCAAGTAGGAGCCTATCGCCCTATCGAGGTGATTGAAGACCTCGCGGGACGCGATCGCTTTACCCGAGCATGGCGCAGGTGACACTCCCACCTGCTCGGCCACAGGTCTTCACCAGCCTTACAAGGCCGCAATGCACTCAATTTCCACCGCCACATCCTTGGGCAGACGGGCCACCTCCACACAGGCGCGGGCGGGGGCGTTTTCCCCTCCGAAGTATTTGGCGTAGATTTCGTTGACGGTGGCGAAGTCGTTCATGTCCTTGAGGAAAACGCCCGTTTTCACCACGTTGTCAAAGCTGGCCCCGGCGGCGGTGAGGATAGCCTGGAGGTTGGCGATCACCTGCTCCGTTTGGGCCACCACATCCCCAGGGCGAACCAGTTCCCCGGTAGCAGGGTCGAGGGCAATCTGACCCGATACAAACAGCAGTTGTCCCGTCACCGCTACGGCCTGGTTATAGGGGCCAACGGGGGCGGGGGCATTGGGGGTATTGATAATCGTGCGTTCCATGGTGTGCCTTAGAGATTAAACATCCACCCCAAAGCGGGGGCGGTGACCGTAAAAGCGGTATTGCCAATAATCTCGCAAAATGCGGTCGTGATCAAAGCAGAGGTTTTCGGGTAAAGCCCAGGGCTGAATGATGGCAGCGGTTTTGGCGTCGTCTCCGGCGATGGGATCGGTGGTGGCGGTGGCGAGGAAGACCACGCTGAGGGTGTGTTGGCGGGGGTCGCGCTGGGGGTCAGAGTAGACCGCAAGCTGCTCGACTAGGGTGACAGTGAGTTGGGTTTCCTCTAGGGCTTCGCGGCGGGCGGCGGCTTCCACGGATTCGCCATAGTCCACAAAGCCACCGGGCAAGGCCCAACCCAGGGGCGGATTGTGGCGCTCAATCAGCACAATGGGACGGTGGGGATGGTGTAGCAGTTCGATAATTAAATCCACCGTGGGGGCTGGGTTGCGGTAGGTGGTCATAGCGCCAAAAGTCCCTGAAAAACGTCACCCAAACATCACCGAAAAATCGCCGACAAAAAGGCCAAACAACCCCAGTCGGTCGTGCTAGAGTCTACTGGAATTGCACAGGTTTGACTATGCCTTTTCCCAGAGCCAGCGGCATTCTCCTCCATCCCACCTCCCTGCCCAGCCGATTGGGAATTGGCGACCTGGGGATAGCGGCCTACGATTTTGTAGACTTTTTGGCCGACACACGCCAGCAACTTTGGCAGGTGTTGCCCCTGGGGCCAACGGGGCATGGCAATTCGCCCTACATGTGCTATTCCTCCATGGCGGGTAATCCGCTGCTAATTAGCCTAGAGAAGCTGTGCGAAGACGATTTACTCTATCCCGATGAGCTGCACGATCTAGAGCATTTTTCTGCCGACTGGGTGGATTTTGATGCGGTGATTCCGGTAAAAATGCGCCTGCTAGAGCGGGCCGCCAGCCGTTTCCGAGATGTGGCCACCGAGGAAGATTTGGCCGACTTCGAGGTCTTCTGTACCGATTTCCACTTTTGGATTGACGAGTTTGCTTTTTTCATGGCCCTCAAAAATGCCTTTGGCGGAGCCAGTTGGACGGAGTGGGATGAAGCCATTGCCCGCCGCGAACCCGAAGCCCTAGAGGAATGGCGGGAAAAGTTGGCCAGCGATATTTTCTGCCACAAGTTTCTTCAGTTTGAGTTTTACCGTCAGTGGGCGGCTCTGAAGCAGTACGCCAACGAACGGCAGATTCAGATCATTGGCGATATTCCCATCTACGTTGCCCACGACAGCGCCGATGTCTGGGCCTTCCCCGACAACTTTATGATCGACCCGGAAACCCTGGCTCCAGCGGAAATGGCCGGGGTGCCGCCGGACTATTTCAGCGAAACCGGGCAGCTTTGGGGCAACCCCACCTACAACTGGGAGGTCTTAGAAAAACATGGTTTTGAGTGGTGGATTCAGCGCCTCAGCACGTTACTGAAGTATGTGGATTTAATTCGGGTAGACCACTTCCGGGGTCTGCAAGCCTACTGGGCCGTTCCCGCTGGCGAAACCACCGCCATCAACGGTGAATGGATCGAGGCCCCCGGCGAAGCCCTGTTTGAAACCGTGCGCCAAACCCTCGGTAGCTTGCCCATTCTGGCGGAAGACCTTGGTATTATCACCCCAGAGGTAGAAGCCCTGCGAGACCAGTTCGCGTTTCCAGGTATGAAAATTCTGCACTTTGCCTTCGGTTCCGACAGCGGCAACCCCTACCTGCCCACCAATTACGTCCACAACAGCGTCGTCTACACGGGCACCCACGACAACGACACCACCGTCGGCTGGTTCGAGCAAATTTCCGACTACGAACGGGATCGCTTACTGCTTTACGCGGGATGCTTCTGCCCCGAAGGCATCCACTGGACGCTGATTCGCCTCGCGCTGATGTCCGTCGCCAACCAGGCCATCATTCCCCTGCAAGACGTTCTCGGCTACGGCAGCGATGGCCGCATGAACACCCCCGGTCTGTCTGGCGGCAACTGGGGCTGGCGCTATCGGGACGGCGTGCTCACCGAAGCGGTGCGGGGGCGGCTGCGATCCCTCACCGAACTCTCGAACCGAGCCTCATTCTAGACCGCAGAAAGCCAGCGGTCGATCACAGGACTTCACATCGCTATCCTGGGGCATCATCTGGAATACCTACGATATCCGTATTTTTTCGTAATCTGCACAACTAACTTACGTAAATACCCACAGTAGCCCCAAGAGTGAGCCTGATAAAGTAATGAGGAAGCCAACAAGGTAAACCCATGTCACTGGCATACTGGCAGGATGACTGCAAAGTGAATCATCCCCCAATCGATCAGGAGCACCACCATCTGCTCAAGCTCCTAGAAGATCTCTATCGATCTGTTTTGTGGGATCACAGTGAGGACATCCTCCAAGCGCTCCTGGACACCCTCTTCAGGGCCACCCTAGAACACTGCGAAACCGAAGAGTCCCTGATGGAGGTTTTTGGCTACCCCGATCAGATCAGCCACATGGAACACCATGAGGAAATTTTGGCCCTCATCCTGAACTATTGCCTCACCCTTGAGCAAGGGCTTCGCCCTCTCAGCCTGGATGATGTTCATGACCTAGCCGCCTGTTTGAATCGCCACATTAGCACCGACGATCTCAAGATGGTGCAGTTTGTGCAACATCAGCAAAAGCATGACGGGGCCATGATGACCCAAGCCATCAACCACCGAATTTTTGCCACCATCAGCCCATAGCCGATCATCTGGGTTATCCTCCGGCCCAATAGGCTCACCCTATCCTCTCCCCGCTCCCCTCTATGGCTTCTTCTCCTGTTCCGCCCAACGGAGATACCCTCACCCTCACCGAACTGGGTACTCTAGGTGAGGACTTAGTAGCGAAATGGATGATCGCCAAAGGCTGGACGGTAAAGGATCGTCAGTGGCACTGCACCTATGGCGAACTGGATTTGGTGCTCACCCAAGGCCACCCCGGCCAGGGCGGCCAGATTGCCTTTGTGGAGGTGAAAACCCGCAGCCAGGGCAACTGGGACGCCGATGGACTGATGGCCATCACCCGCCGCAAACAGACCAAGCTCTGGAAGACGGCCCAGGTGTACCTGCTGAAAAATCCCCAGTGGGGCAACGCCGTCTGCCGCTTTGATGTGGCCCTGGTGGCCTGCCGAGTCAGCCTTCCCCCCGTCATCCGGCCCAACCGCCACCTCACCCTACCCGAT
>JALQST010000173.1 GCA_023264315.1 Nodosilinea sp. BSH.14 | reverse complement strand
CTTAGCAGTCCATAAACCGCCGCTGTCTTTGGGTTTGCGTTTGCGCCCAGGATGTCGTGTTCGGCCCCGCAGTTGAGGCACAACGCTCAGGTCGTTTCCCTCGATAATTATCCCCGTCTCGACACTGCACGAGACCGACAAAAACCCCTCCAGCCAAGGGCCAGAGGGGCAGGAGTTCCTGAAAATCGTCACTATAGTCATCATCCAGCCTTAGGGAGGGCATGCCCAGAGGGGCGTGACCCATCAGCCCGTTCTAGCTGTGGATGGAGGGGGCGGTAAACTGCTTATCCCAGATTTGGGGCCGATCTTCGATGCCGATGTAGCCCTGTTGCCGTGGCCCGGTGTAGATTTGGGTGGGCCGGAAGATGCGGTTTTCGCCCAGTTGTTCCTTCCAGTGGGCCAGCCACCCCGCCACCCGGGCAATGGCAAAGACGGGGGTGAACAGGTCGGTGGGGATGCCCAGTTTGCGGTAGACCAGGCCGGAGTAGAAATCGACGTTGGGATAAATGCCCTTGTGGCCCAGGCGTTCGGAGACGGCCTGCTCCATTTCGAGGGCGATGGCGTAGTATTCGTCTTGGCCAAACTTTTCAAACAGTTGTTCGGCCAGCCCTTGCAGAATGGTGGCCCGGGGGTCTTTGACCTTGTAGACCCGGTGGCCAAAGCCCATGATTTTAGACTTTTCGGCCATGCAGCGATCCACAAAGGGGCGCACATTTTCCACGGAGCCAATCTCCTGGAGCATGTCGATCACCTCTTCGTTGGCCCCACCATGGAGCGGCCCTGCCAGAGTGCCCACGGCGGAGGCCACCACGGCGTAGGGGTCGGTGAGGGTGGAGGCCGTCACCATGGCGGAGAAGGTGGAGGCGTTGATGGTGTGCTCGGCGTGGAGGGTGAGGCAGATGTCGAAAATACGGGCGGCCAGGGGGTCGGGCTCCCGCTCGTTCAGCATATAGAGGAAGTTGGCGGCGTAGTTGAGGTCATCCCGGGGCTGCACCGGGTCGTTCCCCTTGCGCATCATTTGGAAGGCGGCCACCATGGTGGGGATTTTGGCCAACAGCCGCACCACCGCCTTTTGGATGTAGACCGGGTTATCCAGGGCCCGCCGCGAGTAGAACAGGCCCAGGGCCGCCGCGCAGGCTTGCAGGGCATCCATGGGGTGGCCGCTCTCGGGGAAGCATTTCATCATGTCGCGAATGCGGTATTTGAGGCGGCGGTGGTAGCGAATTTCGTACTCAAAGGCTTCCAGTTCCGTCTTGGAGGGCAACCCGCCCCAGATCAACAGGTAGGCGGTTTCCACAAAACTGCTGTGCTGGGCCAGATCCTCAATCCGAATGCCCCGGTATTCCAGGATGCCCGTTTGCCCATCCACATAGCTAATGCTCGACTGGGTGGCCGGAACCCCTTCTAGGCCAGGTCTGTACTCACATACGGTCATAGATTCACTGCTCCCAATCGCTGATTCATGATTTCAACGGGGGTCTACACGCCGCCGTTATCCACGCTACCAAACGTCAGATTCCCCCAGGGGAAGACGTCCACCCAGGGATCGGTACAGGGGCTGCCGTCCCCGGGTGGCCCCGTCGGAGTTAAGCGTAACGTTTAAGTTTATCAAACTCCTAGACCTGCCCCTAGAACTGACGGCGGGAAAAGACCACGGTGGCCAGCAGCAGCAGCAGGGCACTGTAGACCAAGCCGTAGGCGAGGTGGGCCAGCAGGGTGAGGGCGTCGGGCAGTAGTTCTAGGCCGTAGACGGCAAGGTTGCGCAGGTTGAGGCGTTCTAGATCGGGCAGCACCAGGTAGACCAGGGTGATCACCTGCTGGAGGCCCGGTTTTTCGCTGCTTTGGGCAAAGGCCACCAGATCTTGGGTGAGGTGGCCCATGAGATAGACGGCGAAGGTGAGCAGGGTAGCCAAGAGAGAACTAGTGAACACGCCAAACAGCAGGGCCACCGCCGTCAGCAGCATGGCCTCCAGCAGCATAAAGCCCGTGGCCAGGGCCAAACTGGCGAAGGAGAAGGGCACCCCCGTGGCCAGCAGCAGCAGGGTAAACATCAGCCCCAGGCCCCCCAGCAGCACCGCCAACACCGCCGAAAGCCCCAGGTGTTTGCCCACGATGAACTCGGATCGGCTGACGGGTTTGGCCAGCAGCACCAGCACCGTGCGCTTTTCAATTTCTTTGTTCACTAGGCCCGTGCCCACAAACACCGCCACAATCACACTCAGCAGGTGCATGGCCGCCAAGCCCAGGTCGAGGAGGATTTTTTGATCCGTCCCGGCAGACACCGGGGGCAACAGCCCTGCTGCCGCCAGCATCACCAGGGCAAACAGCGCCATGAGGTAAAGGACACGATCCCGGATTACCTCCAGGAAAACATTGCGAGCAATCACCACTATGCGAGAGAACACCATGGGTTTGTTCGTCCTTGTGCGGGGCTTTTGCTAGTGTACGGGGTTTACGGTCTGCCTTGGTGGAGCGGCGTTTCCAACTGGCAGCGCACCTGCGCCCAGGCGGTGGAAACGGCAGCGGGCCGTGAGGGATCCGCGTTGGCGGGATCCGGGAGCGGGGCATTGGGGCGGGGGGATGCTCCGGTGCCGCCATAGGCCGCCGGTTGGGCCACGGGCATGATGTCGCAGACCTTTTCAAAATAGTAACCCCCGTCAAGGGCACTGGGGCCAAGCCACACGGCCTGGATGTTCAGCCGGTAGCCGTTGCCCTGGGTGGCGGTGCCCAGGTTAATCTGCCACAGGCTACTTTCCGGGGAGGCGGGTTGGCTAAGCTGCACCTGGCTTTGGAGGTTGTGCTGCTGCCCTCGCAGATTCAGCAGCCAGCGTTCTACCCCCGGCCAGGGTTTGTTGTGAACTTGATCCTTAATCAACAATTCCGCCTGGGTGAGATAGCTGACCCCCGCCGAGAGGGGCATGGCTTGGCCAGGAATGCGGTAGACAAAGGCACTGCGGTCGAAGGTATCGGCAATTAAGCTGGGGTAATCTTGCAGCCAGGTTTGCAGCCGGAAGTAAAACTGAAACCAACTGCTGAGCAGCAGGCTAAACCCGAGTAGCAGGGCCAAGCTCTGGCGCACCGCCGGGGAGGGCCGCTTAGGCTGCAACTCCCAACTCAGCAGGTTGGGCACAGCCACCACCAAAAAAGAGACTAGGGGCCAGGTAATCAGCGCGGGCTGAAGCCATGCCCCGCCCCAGGAACCAAAGAGGAAGAGGCAGAGAATCCCCCCGGATACCCAGGGGCCAATGGACAGCCCAAAGGGTTTGATGCGCTTGGCCTCGAAGGCCCAGCCCACCCCCAGGGCCAGGAAAATCCAGGCGAGGGTGGCCATCAGCCCCACGGTGAAGGGGCTGGCCCCCAAATACCGACTGATTCCCGACATCAGCCAGGAGATCAGGCTCATGTAGATCACGGTGAGCCAGGAAAAGGCCGACTGGGGCAGCAGGCTCGTTTTCAGGCTGGTGACGTAGGGACGCAGGGGCGGAATCATGGCAGCACCACCTGGAGTTGGAGGAACAGCAAAATAACGATGGCCGTGAAGCTGAGGGCATTGGCCTGGAGGACGGCTAGGGTATAGGTAGCCGTGCGGGATCGGGCGGCGGAGGGGGCACCTCGGCGGGAGGAACGGCTGCGGCCAGGGCGATCAGACAGGGCGGGAGCCTCGAGGACAGGTGCCTTACCCAACAGCGCTACCAGGGCACTGAGGCCCTGAAGCTTGACCCAGTAGGTGGCAAAAAACACCACAATGGCTGCCACCACCATCATCACGGGCAGGGCATCGAGCCAGGGGTTGTCAAAGAAACGGCTGAATAGCACATAGCTCATGATTTGCTGGCGCAGGGCCGTGGGCAGCACCGCCTCCAAGCTCAAAAAGGCAATCCAGCCGAGGCTGGTGGTCAACAGGTTAATGGTGGCAGCATACTGCACGCTGGTTTGGTAGCCCAGGCGCAGGTGTTGGCGCAGCACCATCGCCTCCAGGGCAATGGCCACCAGCAACAGCATGGATTGAAACACGACGGCCTTGATCGGGATGAGCCCTAGATCCGCCAATACATCCGTGGGGGACATCGCAGCATTGGGTAATGGGTGGATCTAAGGATACTGCTGACTGCCAAATTGGGCGTAGGGAGTCCCACGCTTTCGCTAGAATGAACCTTGCCCTCACCCCCGGCCCCCTCCCAGGGAGGAAAGGGGCGTTAGAGGCCGTCTTTCATCCCCCACAGTCCCATGGTTAGAACTGGTATTGGCATTCGCACGGCCCAACAAACCAACGAACGGCTGACGGGGCAGGTGCATGTCTACGACGGCGAGGGCAAGGGCAAGTCCCAGGTGGCCCTGGGGGTGGTGCTGCGATCCATCGGGTTGGGGATTCAGAATTTCATGGAAAGCCGGGTGCTGCTGCTGCGCTTCCTCAAAGGCCCAGGCCGCACCTACGACGAAGACGCCGCCATCGAGGCCCTCCAGCGGGGCTTTCCCCACCTAATCGACCAGGTGCGTACCGGTCGGTCGGAATTTTTCGGCCCCGACGACATCACCAAATTCGACAAACAGGAGGCCCAGCGGGGGTGGGATGTGGCCAAGGGGGCGATCGCCTCCGGCCTCTATTCCGTGGTGGTGCTGGACGAAATTAACCCGGTGCTAAACCTTGGCTTGCTGTCCGCCGAAGAAGTGGTGAAAACCCTGCGTCGCAAGCCCGACCACCTGGAAATCATTGCCACCGGGCGCGGAGCCCCCAAGCCCCTGATCGACATCGCCGACCTCCACTCCGAAATGAAACCCCAGATCCATACCTCCGGCATTCCGGGGCTAGACGGCATCGAGATCTACACCGGAGCGGGCAAGGGCAAATCCACCAGCGCCCTGGGCAAAGCCCTCCAAGCCATTGGGCGCGGCATTAGCCAAGACCTCTCCCACCGGGTGCTGATTATCCAATGGCTGAAGGGCGGCAACGGCTACACCGAAGACGCCGCCATCGCGGCCCTGCGCAAGATTTATCCCAACCTGGTCGATCACCAGCGCTGTGGCCGGGATGCTATTGTTTGGCGCGGACAGCAGCAGGAAATTGACTACGTAGAAGCGGAACGGGGCTGGGAAATTGCCCGCACTGCCATCGCCTCCGGGCTCTACAAAACCATCATTTTGGACGAACTCAACCCCACGGTGGATCTGGAGTTGCTGCCCGAGGAACCCATCGTCCAAGCCCTGCTGCGCAAACCCAAGGACACCGAAGTGATCATCACTGGGCGTTGCCAAAACCAGCCTGCCTACTTTGAATTAGCCAGCACCCACTCCGAGGTGTTTAACCACAAACACTACGCTGAAAAGGGCATTGACCTGAAGCGCGGCGTGGATTTCTAGCCACCGGGCTAATCCCTGCGGCGGCGGCGACGGGGGTTCCCGATCCCTACCACTACTTTGAGAATCCAGCGCAGGTAGGGAAGATAGCCCAGCCAAGCCCGGAGGGTGGCATACTGCCGTTGCAGGCGCAGGAGCTTTTCCTGGGCCGGGGAGGGGGCTGGGTTGGCCAGGGTGGCCAGGGTTTGGGCCAGATCCCGTTCCCAGATCGCCAGGTCATCGGCAAGACTCGCCCAGGTGTTGCGCCAGCGCCGCAGCCGTTGGCCCAGGTAAAGCCCCCCCAGGGCCAACCCAAAATTCATCGCCACCAAGACCACCAGCCAACGGTTCACAACTGGATTCTAGACCTAAGATAAGTGGCTAGATCATAGCGGTATAGCGGCATTTTTATGCGGCTCCGGCCCCCCTCTCCTCGGAGGAGAGGGGCTGGGGGTGAGGTCTTCCGGGGGCTTTGCGATCTACTGAGGATATCAATCAAGGGGGAAATCATGGTGCAGACGCTGTTAAAAACCCTAGAGGTGGATCCTCAGCGGGGCATTGATCAACCCTCCGGGCGGCCCCACCTGCCCTATAAAACCCTGACGGCAGCACTGGTGGCGGCCCAGGGTAATGCGCTGATTAAGCTGGCTCCCGGCACCTATAGCTCGGCTTCGGGGGAGCGTTTTCCCCTGGCCATTGGGGATCGGGTGGTGGTGATGGGGCAGGAAACTAACCAGGGGGACGGCATTGTGATTGCGGGGGGCGGGGCCGTGCCGGGGGATGGCGGGATCTCGGCGGCCCTGGTGGTGGAGGATCAGGCCCAGGTGCGTGGCGTCACGGTTCAAAACCCCCAGGGGGTTGGGGTGCTGGTGCGCAGTGGGGTGCCCCTGGTGCGGGCCTGTCGGCTGAGCCAGTGTGGTCAGGCGGGGGTGCAGGTGATGGGCATGGCCAGTCCGCTGGTGTTGCAGGTGCGCAGCGACGCCATGGCCGGGGTGGGGCTGATGTGGATGGATCAGGCCAAGGGGGAAATCCGCGACTGTACCCTGCAAGGCTGCAATGTGGGCATTCACATCATTGGGGCGGCGGCTCCGCTGCTGATGGATAACCAGTGTGCCCAGAATCAAACGGGGATGCGGGTGGCGGGCCTTGCGAGCCCGGTTTTGCGCCGCAATCGCCTGGCGCAAAACCAGCAGTGGGGGCTGCTGGTGCAGGATCGGGGCCGTCCTGACCTGGGCCAACCCAACGATGGAGGCAACAACACCCTGCGCTACAACCGCCAGGGCGATCTCCGCAATGATACGGGCCAAACCCTGGTGACGGCGGGGAATGATCTGCTACCTCAGACCCTCGCAGGCCCCATTGCCCTGGTG
>JALQST010000172.1 GCA_023264315.1 Nodosilinea sp. BSH.14 | reverse complement strand
CGTAGGATAGGCAATGGCGGCAAAGACGGGGGCATCGCCAAAGTCGATAATGCGCTGAATTTGGGTATTTTGGATAATCAGTTGACGGAGCTTTTTACCATAGGCCGCTCGGAACCATTTATTAGAGGAAATATAGGTAAGAACGCCATGATCTCGCAGCAGGTTTAGGCCACGCTCGTAGAAAAAGATATAGAGATCGGCGGTGCCTGTATAGGATTCGTAATTGGGCTTGAGTTGATCTTTGAGGTGTTTAATTTGCTCCTGTCGCACATAGGGCGGATTGCCAATGACAATATCAAACCCGCCCTGTTGTTGAAAGACTTCGCTGAAGTAAATCTTGAAATCAAAGGTGTCTTCGTTCCCGGTCAAGGTTTTAATCAGGGCTTTAATGTCTCGATTGAGCTTTGCTTTTTGTTCAGAATTGGTTTCATCAAAGAAATCAATCATCAACCGATCAAGCTGCTCTAGGGGCTGATAATTCAGCACACTGCCTTGATAAGGTTGCATTCCTTCCCGATGATCTACACCGAGTAAGGAATTACCACAAACAATCTTGTAATCCAAATTTGGCAAGGGCTTAATGCGGGTGTAATCCTCCTCATCCACCACCAACGACAACCACAGCCGCAGCTTGGCAATATCCACCGCACCGGGGTCAATATCCACCCCATAAATCGAATTTTGAATGGCATGACGTTTGAAGGCATAGGCGGATCTGCCCTCATCCCCCCGGCCCCCTTCTCCCAAGGAGGGAGAAGGGGGGGATTTGGAAGGACTTTCTTGGGTTGAGAGAGGACTAGAAGCAAGTTTCTTGCCCCCCTCTCCCTGGGGAGAGGGGCTGGGGGTGAGGGCCACCCAATAGGTGCTTAAAATCCCCCGTACCTTCACAATTTCCTGCATCATCCCCACCGGAAACGCCCCAGACCCAATCGCCGGATCGCAGATTTTAATCGCCGCCAAAGCCCGGTCAATCTCCGCCGCATGGCTCCGCACCGCCTCCGGCACCCGAAACGAGTAGGCACTGGTTTCGCTGCCCCTTTGCACCACCTGGGCATCGTGTTCCATCGCCCATTCCCCCTCCCGAATCAAGCGTTCCAGGTCTCCACGGGGCACCCGTTCACAGTATTCCTCCTGGGTGAGGGGCAACTGGCCCACGGGGGGCGTAGCAAACAGGCTGGCCTGCTGGGTGGGGGGCGGCATCAGTTCCACCGCCTGCCGATTGAGGGTGGTATCGAGGTAGTTAATCAAACTTTCTTGGCACATATAATGCACAATTTCGCGAGGCGTATAGAATGCCCCCTTGGCCTTGCGATCCGTCACCTCTAGCAAATTTTCAAACACCTTGCCCAGCATTTCTGGGTCAACCGCCACCTCCTTATCCAGCGGTTCATCCTCCCGCACCGTAAAGTTATAGAGGTCAAAGGTATCGAGCACCTGCTGAAGGGTTGAATTGGCAATCAGCACATTGGTGGTTTGCCAGTCATAGCCGCCGATGGGTTCAAACAATCCGCCATTCAAAAAGGGAATCTTGCAGGGTTTTTGGCATCCCGGTAATGCGTAGAGCGATTCATCGCCGCGATGGCTGGCTAGGGCATCATAGAATAAGGGTTCTAAAACATCATTAAAAAAGTTGTGGTATTGAATGGTTTCCCTTTCAAACAATCGCCGCAGAAAATCCTTTGGCCCCTGGCCCCAGGGTTGTCCCGGTTCCACCCCCAGCCAGCCCTTCTTTTGCAAAAAATAAAGAAATACAATTTGTCCTAATAGCTTTTTGGCAAAATTGGCTGGATCAATGTGCTTTTTGCAAAAGTCAGCCGCGATGGCGGTATCCGTTTGAATTAGGGTTTCTACCTCATCCCGCACCTGCAAAAATAGGGCTTTATATTGCCCAAAAAATTCCTGCGTCACCGATTCAATATTAAACGCTGCCTCCAACTCATCCAGGGTCGGATTTTGGCGATCCGTTAATAACAGCGGTAAAAGCTGCTGCTGGGCCGTATGGTTGGGTTCCGTTTGCCCCACCAAAAAGGAAGATCGCCGCGCCGCTGTCACCTCCTTAGTGGGTTTATAGCTACCATCGGCCTGCACCTCCAGGCGATAATCTAACCGCACTAAAGAGAACCGCCAATCTGGCGATCCATCGGTGTAGTAGGCCACCAGTGCCGCCTCTTTTTGGCCCCGATCTTGCAGGTATTGGGCCATAAAATTACGTTGCATCGTTCGCGCCCGTTCCAGCGAAGACGGTCGATGCAGCCGCACCACCAACACATCAATGGTGCTGCCATCGGGGTCGCGATATTGCCCAAGGCGCTTGTATTGTTTGACCTGGTTTCGGTAGGCTTCCTTAATGTAAGCACCCTGGAAATTGAGCGTCTTGGATTCGTCCAGATCGTTCACCAAATTGCGGGCAAACTGCCGAAACTGAGCCTCCTCAAAGGGCTGCTGTAGGGTGTTGGTGAGCAACGTTCTGGCGCTGGTTTTGTCCATGGTTTTATCCTTAGCAAATGGCCCACACCCCCAGCCCTCAGAAGCCCTCACCCTAAATCCCTCTCCCACAGGTAGAGGGACTTTGAACCTTTCTAGCCCCCCTCTCCCTCTGGGAGAGGGGCTGGGGGTGAGGGCGACCTAGATGGGTAGAGATATTCCGATAGAACGACCTCCCGGCTTTGGCCCCATTGAGGGATGGGGGTGGGTTCGGGTTCGGCCAGTAGGGCGGCGGGGACGGTTCGTTTCAGCGCATTCAGCAGTTTGAGCGGGTCTCCGGCAATGGGCTTGATGGCTTGCTGTACCTTTTTGGCCGTGGGTTTCGGAATCCGCCCTTCCTCAAAGGCGATCCGCACTACTTTTAGGAATGCCTCATCTTCATCGGTAAAGCCGCGAAACCTACGAATATCTTTAGCTTTCAGACATTGAATGACAAATTTATCGTAGGTGCTGCCGCCTCGCCCTAGGGCCGGGGCCAAATCTGGCATTTGTTCTAGGGCCACAAAGGCGTCTTTATTCTGTTGCAGCAAGTCGTAGTAGCGCTTGGGGATGGGTTGCCTCGGCTGGTCGGGTTCGCAGGCCAGCCAATCCACCGCCTGAAAAAAGTCGATTTCCTGGGTGGTGCTGCCGTCCGACAGAAAGAATTTCTTTAGTGCTCCCTGCCGAAAAAACGTCAGCAGTTGGCCCTCCTGGTTCCCCTCTCCCAAGGAGGGAGAAGCGAGGAGTTGGCCCTCATCCCCCCGGCCCCCTTCTCCCAAGGAGGGAGAAGGGGGAGATTTGGAAAGAATTTCCTGTGTTGAGAGAAGACTAGAAGAAAGCATCCGGCTCCCCTCTCCCATCTTGGGAGAGGGGCTGGGGGTGAGGGTCTGGATCCGCTGGGCGGTGCGAGCTTTGCGGGGTAGCTGTTTGATTTTGTCAAAGAGGTTGGGCTGCTGGTCGCGAATTTGGCGCAGCAATTGCAGGTATTCCAATTCCGAGCGTTCTTCCCCCGCCGTGCCCTGTTCATAGCTCTCCCGACGGTTTAGGGTGCGATAGAGCCGATCTCCAAATAACTCGTGGGTGGTCACTTCTTCCTCTTCACTGAGGTATTTGGCATCTTCCCCTAGGGTGTCGTGGAAGGCTTGAATTTTGGCCACAATGTTTTCTTCTAGCCCTAGCTGCGCCTCCGATTGCGCCGTTGGAAAACAGTTGAAAATGTAAACCTGGTCATGGACGGTGCCCACCCGATTGACTCGCCCCACCCGCTGCAACACTCGCGTGGGGTTCCAGGGTAAATCATAATTCACCACCACATTGGCACGGTGGAGGTTAATGCCCTCTGCCAACACATCGGTAGTAATCAAAATTCGCAGGCAATTTTCTGGCTCTGGATGTTTGGGATCAAAGTTTTTTTGAATGAGCGCCTTGGCCATGGCGGGGTTAGGATGTGCCAATTCTCCCGATGGATTATACACACCGCCACCACTGGCATAAAACATCACCTGATGGGGAAATACGGCTTCTAAAGTGGCATAGAGATGATCCCCCGTTTCCTTGGATTCGGTAAAAATTACCAGTTGTTGATCCTTCAGATGGGGATGGCTTTGCAAATCTGCCACAAACTGATTCAGTTTGGGATCATCCTCTAGCTGATGCCACAGGGCTTGAATATCTTGAAGCAGGATTAAATCTGCGCGTAGATCCTGGAGAAAGTCATCATTAAAATCGGTGGCTTGATAGGTCTGTACTCGATCCTGTTCAATCAGGGTTAGCAGTTCCTCCGGGTCATCCCGCTCTAGCAAATCGTAGACATCTAGGTCTTTGCTAATCAAGACCGTGCCCTGTTCTACCATGGCGATAAACTTTTCGTAGGAGTCAATAAACCGCCCTAGAGTAAGCTTAAAGGCATAGAAACTACTTTCTAAACGCTTCACTAAAATCGCCCGCATAAAGCCGCCAATGTTGCGCTGGCTCTGGCGGGTAAAGTTCGATACCTGTTGATTTAAATACAGTAAGGGCGTATAGCGGGCATAGGAAAACCGCCGCAATCGTCGCATGGTTTGGTTAAAGACCGATTCTGTTTTGTCGTCAAACTGATAGATGATTTTCTGGGGCTCCGCCAGTTTAGGGAACATCAATCCCTGCTGAGTTAAATCCTCGGCAAAATAATTCAGAATCTCGGTGCGGGTACGGCGTACCATCACATAGCGCAGCACCTTTGTCCGAATTTCCTGGGAAACAGCCTTGAGGGTAATGCCATACTCAGGATCGGTCTTGTCATACTGATCCAATCGTTTTTGTAACGTCTTAAAGAATTGTTCCAGGTTAACAATGCCGGGAATGGTGCTTTTGCGGGCAGGTTGAAACAACTTAAGCTGGTTAAAAATATCACCAATGCGGTTATTCAAAGGCGTGGCGGATACGAGGATCACTTTTTTCCCCGCACAAATTTGAAAGAGATTTTCGTAGGCTTGGGTGCCCTCGTTACGAAAACGGTGGGCTTCGTCAATTAGCACATAGTCAAACTTTTTCAAGTCTCGCTGCAAGAGAACATCCAGCTTACCCAAGGATTCTACTTCGTAGCCGCGAATCCCAAAGTCAACGAAGGTCTCGCGCCAATAGTCGCGCAGTACTGGAGGGCAAATCACTAAAATTCGGCCCTTTAGCTGTTGCGCTAGTAAGGCTGAGATATAGGTTTTCCCTAGTCCCACCACATCGGCCAAAAAGACACCTCCATAGGCATCCAGAATTTTCTTGGCAGAGGTCACGGCCTGTTTTTGGTAGGCTAGCTCCATGAAGCTATCGGGTAGATAAATATCTAAATTATCTTCATCGAGGTTAATATCTTCCTTGAGATATTCATAGAGAAACTTGAGGTAAAGCTCGTAGGGGGTAATCGTGTCGTTCAGCCAGGTTTGTTGTTGCACCGTGGCCACATAATCGGCGGAAATATCTACTGCCTCTGCCCACAGGGCTTCAAACTGTTCTAGGGCAAATTCCACATCCGCCCGATCCTTCAGTTCCACATTAAATTCTCGGTTGGCCACTAGCCCCGACCAGGAAAAATTGCTCGATCCGGTAATCACCCGGCCAAAGTCTCGATCCCCTTCCCCAAACCGACTGATATACACCTTGGCATGGAGATTCGCGCTAGGATACGCCTTGATTTCAAGCTTGCCAGACCGAATAAATTCAATGAATTTCTGCACCCCTAATTCTGTTTCATAGGCGTCTTGGGCCTGGGTAATTTCGGCGGCAACCTGTTCCCGCGCCTGATCCTTCGTGCGCTTGTGGGACTCAAAATCCAGATCCATTTGGGTCTGGGCCGCTTCGATCCACTCAAAGGCCTTTTGATCGACCGTTAGGCCCACCAAAATCCGAATGTGATCCACCGATTCTAGGGCGTCATACAGTTGATGAAAGCCACTGGTGCGGAAATAGCCCACCAGCACATCAAAATACTGCACATCTGCCAACGTTCGCTGAAAGCGATCTAGAAGCGTGGCTCCCGCTTCGTTGGTAAAAAACGTGAGATCCGTAGTCATAGGAGGAGGCGTGGGGGCTGAATGAACTCCTGATTGTAGCCCTCCGACTTCTAAACAGCGGTATTATTCCCCCCATGATTTCGAGTAAGGCCTTCAACTGGGCCTCGCCAGCCGGATAATCACCCGCTTCAGATGGACTATGCGTTACCTCCGGCCCACTAGCGCAACCGTTGGAAGTCTTCTTCACTAATTCCCAGTTGCTTCAAAATTTCACGAAAAAGCCAGCGGCCAAATCGGTATTGCCGTGGATGGGAATCGTGGTTGATCGACCATCGGGGTGTTGCCAGCGGGCATGACTTCCCTTTTGGCGGGTTTTCTCAAAGCCCAATTTCCGGGCGACCCGTTCCAGATCTTTCGCTTTAGCGGGCATAGGCTAAGCGACCAACTCTATGTTTTGGGGCAAGGAAAGCCCCGCCTCTTGGTACTCCTCTCGGATCATCTCAAAGACATTAGCAAGTTCCTGTTGGGCTTCTTCCCAAGTGGCCCCCCAGGCATGACAGCCGTCGATGGCTGTCACATAGGCGACGAAGGTACCGTTATCATCCGGGCGCAGAACCACCGTATAGTCATGAAGCGAGCGCATTTGCCGAACCTCTGGCCTCTGCCGTTTTATCGTAGCCTGTTCCCTAAGCCTAGCGCCATCCTTGCAGCCTCACCCCTGATGGCCTGACACCTCAGCAATTCTCAGTATGACTAGGTTGGCGAATAAAATACCGCTCAG
>JALQST010000171.1 GCA_023264315.1 Nodosilinea sp. BSH.14 | reverse complement strand
AGGTGCGTACTAGGGCCTCTTGTCCGGTGATGGCGTCGATCTCAGGGCCGAGGGCGGGGGCCAGCGCCACCAGCAGGGTGAGATACAGCGGAAATCGGCCCAGGGTTTGTAGGGCTTTACGGGTTTTAACCTGGGGCCAGAGGTCGTCGCAGCCCTGGGCTAGGAGGTAGTCCTTGACCTGCTGGCCAGCATAGGCAATACCGAGGAACCCTCTCCTAGGGACAACTTTCTAGGGGCGATGCCCTAGGATCGAGGTCTGCCGCCATTGTAGCCACTTCTGGCTAGACCCTGTTTGTCGGGTCGGGTCGGGGGCTAGTCGCGGGCACTGTAGCCCTGAATGGCCTCAGGCCGAAACCGCCGCAGGATGAGGGTGGCCTGACGAATCAAGGCTTCGGAGCCGCGCACCACCACCAGGAATTTTCCGGCGGACAGGCTGTTGCGGTAGGACAGGGCATCGCCGCCGCCCACCGCCAAGCCCACGCCGCCGCCAATGAAAAAGGCTCCCATGGCCCCCGATCCGGCCCCCAGCAGGCCGCCGATCATCTGGTTGCCCAGGCGTCCTGTCCAGGCGAAGGTATCCAGCCCGGTGATGAGATTAAACACCAGCCCCGCCCCAAAGCCAAAGGGCACCAGCCACACCATCATCAGCCGAATTTGCTTCCAGGCTTGGTCGGCGGGGTCAATTAAGCCGTACTCGTCGGCGGTTTTAAAGCCTCGGCCCAGAATATCGAGGCTATCCTTGGGCACCTTGGCCGCCTCCAAGGCGGCGTAGGCTTCCTCCGCCTTCAGGCGATTGTCCAACACGGCAACAAGGTAGTTCATTGTCACGGCCCATCCGAGCGCTATAGTCCCTTGCTTTTACCTTACGGCATGGGGGAACCCTAGGGCAGGGATCCGCGTAGGATGGCCGTTCCTTCGGAAAATTCTAGACCGTCGAGGGTCAGTCCTGTTTGGGGCAGTGTGACCTTGACCACCTGATTGAGTTGCTCGGCCCCCAGGCCCGTGATCCGCGCCACGTCGGCCAGGGTGAGGTTAATGCGCCCCACCTGAATTTGGGTATCGCTCCCCAGCACCAGTTGCCCATTGTCTACCCTGGGGCTGCCCTCAAGGCCGACGTAGAGGGACTGGTTGCCAAATAACGTGGCCATGCCGAGGGCGCGTTGGGCTCGGGGGGGCAGGCTGTCGGTGGGCAAGTCCGCTGGGTTGAGGGTGAGGCCGCTCCGTACGCGCTCGCCCTGGATGGTGGTGGTGATGCCCTGGGCCGATTGCAGCAACGATTGAGCCTCGGGTACCTGGGCCAGACCGTCGAGAATGATCTGATTCATCTCGGCTTCGGTAAGGGTGATGGCCACTCGGTTGTTGCCCTCACGGCGTACCCCGTCCCCCGTGGCCAGCTTTTGGGCCAGGACGGCTTCGCCAGTGGGGTTGGGCCGTGGGAGGGTAGCCTCGGGGGGGGTGGCCTCGGCCATCTGGATAGACGGGGGCAGGGCGGTGGCCTGCCGCCAATAGTAGGCCGCTCCGGCTCCGGCCCCCGCCGCCAGCCCCACCAAGATGACCGTTCCCACGATGACGACAGGCTTGACCTTCATGGATGTTCTCATCAGTTCAAGACCTATGGTAGCGAATCCGTCCTGCCCCTGGGGCCTCGTCTGGGTCGCTCCGGGACCGAATCAGGGCGGTATAGTGAAACAGCCTGGGCACGGTAGAGAGAGAACCCAATGGAGAACCTGGTGATCGGGGGGCTGGTGTTAATGCTGGGGGCGGCGGTCGGAAGCTTCCTCAATGTGGTGATCTATCGTTTGCCAGCAGGGCTGTCGTTGCTGCATCCGCCCTCCCGCTGTCCGAAGTGCCACACATCCCTCCAACCCTACGACAATGTGCCTATCCTGGGCTGGCTGTGGCTGCGCGGAAAATGCCGCTACTGTCGGGCTCCCATCACGATGCGGTATCCCTTGATCGAAGCCCTCACCGCTGCCCTATTCCTAGCCACCTTTTTGCAGTGGGGGGTGGCCTGGATCACCCCAGCCTACTGGGCGCTGCTGAGCTGGCTGGTGGCCCTCGCCTTCATTGATGTCGATACCCTCACCCTGCCTAACCCCCTCACCCAAAGTGGCCTGGTGTTGGGGCTGGTGGCCCAGGCGGTCATTCCCCTGGTGAACACCGGGGCTTGGCAGGCCGCTGTCGTCGGGTGGATGAACGGTGTCCTCGGCATGGTGGTGGGTCTCTGGGTGTTTGAGATCATCACCCTGGTGGCCTCCCTGGCCCTGGGGCAAACCGCCATGGGCGGCGGCGATGCCAAACTAGCGGCCATGCTGGGGGCATGGCTGGGCTGGCCGGGGGTGCTGCTGAGCGGGTTTTTGGCTTGTCTGCTGGGAGCCGTCGTCGGGGGCGGCGCGATAGCCCTGGGCTGGATGCGTCGCCCTCAGCCGCTCCCCTTTGGCCCTTTCCTGGCCCTCGGATCTGTCCTCACGGTGTTCTGGGGGGCGGCACTGATGAACGCCTATCGGGCGGTTTTCTTACCGGGGATTTAGGGGTGGCTAGGAGCGGTGACGGTGGCCGCTGTCAGGGCCGATACCACGCGGTCTAGGGCCACGGAACGGGAGGCCTTCAGCAGCACGCGATCCCCCGGTTGCAGCAGGGCTTGTAGGTGGGTGGTCAGGGTGTCATGGTCGGTGAAGGCCTGGGTTGGGATGCCCTCAGCCCCCGCCGCGAGAGCCTGGGCTGCCGCCGGGTCGGCCAGGGTTAGCAGGCCATCGAGCTTGAGGTGTTGCACGGTTTCCCCTACCCGCCGATGGAGAGCCACGGACTGATCCCCCAGTTCCTTCATGGTGCCCAGCACGGCAAAATGTCGCTGGCCGGGGGTTTCCGCCAGCAGGTGCAGGGCGGCGGTCATGGATTCAAACCCGGCGTTGTAGGTTTCATCCAGGAGCATCCTGTCGTTGCCGAGGTCAATTTTTCGGGCGCGGCCCTGGGGCAGATCAACCATGATGCCCTGTTGCAGCCCCCGCCAATCTAGATCCAGCGCCTGCATGACCGCCACCGCCGCCAGCAGGTTGAGGGCATTATGGCGTCCCGGCAGGGGCAGGGGCAGCGCCACCCCATCAACCTCCACAATGTCGCCATCGCGCAGGATGCCCCGCACATCGCCCCCCTCTAGGCCAAAGGTGAGGGTAAGACCGGGCCACACCGCCGCCGCCGTGGCCATCAGGCGGGCGTTGTCGTGGTTGAGGACAGCGATCCCCGGGGGAGGCAGCTCCGCCAGCAGTTCACACTTAGCGTTGGCAATGGCCTGTTCCGAGCCCAGGCGACCAATGTGGGCCGTCCCCACGTTGGTGATCACCGCCACATCGGGCTGGGCCACCCGGGCCAGCACCGCAATTTCCCCTGGCCCCCGCATCCCCATTTCAATCACGCCAAAGTCGTGGTGGTTCTGAAGTTGCAGCAGGGTCTTTGGAACGCCGATGTCATTGTTATAGTTGGCCTGGGTCTTGAGCACTAACCCCTGGGTGCCCAGGGCAGCGGCGATCAATTCCTTGGTGGTGGTTTTGCCGACGGATCCCGTCACCGCCACGATCTGTGCCCGCTGCTGACTGCGCCACCACTGGCCGAGGCGCTGGTAGGCCGCTAGGGTATCGGGCACGGCCAGGCAGGGGAGATCCGCCCGCACCCGATCCGCCCGCACCACCACCGCCACTGCTCCCTGGGCCATGGCCGCATCTAGAAAGTCATGGCCGTCAAACCGATCCCCCTCTAGGGCCACAAACAGCGCTCCTTGCCGTAGATCACGGGTATCGGTCGTGATGCTGAATACGGACTTGTCCTGAGTATTTATCGGTAAATGTTCCAGGGGAGCCTCTAAGGTTTCTGCTAGGCGGCCCACGGAAATCATGGTTGATGCGTTAGATGCCGAGTTCAAGGGGGATCCTCGCCAAAATGCTGTGCTTCCCATGACGGGTCAGGAAAGCGGATTCCCTGTAAAGTTATCATGATCTTTTGCGCAAATTTGTGGTTTTCCGTCCGTAGAAACGAATAGAACGATTGTAATGAAGTTTGGGACGCGGTTAGACTGACCGAGAACGTCAAAATGAGCAAAAGACGCGGGAACGACCTAGGGAACCTACGGAGGATTCACCACGTCTACCCCTCGCCTTAACTCAATTTTTACCGAAGGACGGGAGAAGCTCGAAAAAATACGGAATCCCCCAACCCCCTATCCTGTGTGATCTGGTGTAAAAACTGACGCACTATCTCCTTTATTTCCGTTGAGATAGAGTTAGAGGCTGCTAAGACCATCCTGTGCATCTGGTTCATTGTTCCCCCTCCTATTCCACGACTCGGCTACTTCCCACGACGGATCCATAGTCCTCTTTTCCCAGAACCCCATCAGGGTCATCATCCCCAGGCAAGGGCGGTAAACCTGTGAAAACGAAAGCAACCTATAATCACCGCGTCTCTACAGCCGATGAGGAGTTCCTATACAACCATTTGCTCGGTTGTGTTGGATCCGAAACGCCGGAAGTGCTCGTCGAGCGGTTTCAGTCCCTCTTTATCGATGGGTTTGGCTACCCGGATCGCGAGGTGATTGTGGCCCTCGACAATATTTTGGCGTACCCCGACATTGAGGAATACTTTCGCTTCATCCTCAATCGCTGCTGCCATATCCTGATCAACCGTTGGCAAACCCACCCCCAATTTCAGTCCGCTATTCTCAACCTGGTTAACCTATTTGACACCAATCCCACCCCTACCAGCCGGGTGGCCGAGATGGCCCGATCCCGATCCATGCGTCGCATTCGGCAGGCCGCGAAGGAGTTCCGGGAAACCGAGCAATACCTCGCCCTGCGCCGCCTAGCCTGCATTATTGAAGCCCGCCAATCCGCCAAGGCCAAAACCGCCGCCCCCGCCACCAACCTCACCGTTCCCCTGGGCACCCTGATTAACCGCTACCCCTACCTCTATGAACACTGCCTTGTAACCGAGGACAGCGATCCGCAGCACCAGAAAATTGTCCGCGCCATGCAGGTCGAGGCCCAGCATCAGTTTGAGGTAGACCTGTCCTACTACGTCACCTATCGAATGCGACAGAGGCAGCTTTACCGCCTGGGGCAAACCCAGGCCATAGATCGGCTGCGGGTGATTCAAAACCCCACCCTACTGAATGACCGAGAATTGGTGACATCCCTGAAGCAGTTTGCCCGCCATCGAGATATTGGCCAGCCCCCCAGCTATCGAGACACGGCCCAGCGGTTCCTCACCAACCAGATCCAGGGCGGCAATTTCCGAGATTTCAAGGCCGACCTGTTCGACTACATCATGGCGGATGTGGATGCGGGCTATGCCCGGCGCCAGTTTAAGAGCCTGCTGCACGACCACCTCTTCAGCACCTTCTCCGATAGCGACAACAAACCCGTGGATGATTTTCTGCGGGTGCGCACATGCAGCAACCTATTCAACCTCCTGGTGGTGGATCCCTCCGTTGGCAAACAGCACTACGTCTTTATCGATCTGATTAATAACCTCGGCCCCATCAACACCACGGGGCTGCTGCTGCGGGTATTGTTGGTTTGCCAAAAGGTAAAGCCCTTCCTTGACCGACGCTTCTCTATCCTGTTCAACCACTACGAAACCGCCTCCAGCGACGCGGTAGATTGGTTGGTGAAGGTCTTGGAAAACGTCAACATTGCCCTCAGCCTCAACCTGGGTACCCTCGACCTCTCTCACCTCGGGTCGCGATAGGGCTTGGGGGCATCCGTAGAGGGGGCTTTTGATCTACATGATCTTAGATGGCCGCTTGATTAAGAATTCTCTCGCTGCGATCCAATTCCCCAGGCCATTGCCGACAATGGAGCCTATGCCAATGGTTGATAGGGCTGGCGCGTTCAGGGTGTTTCGGCAAACTCACGCTGACCACTGCCACCCAGGAGACTCACGGTATGAAACTGGCCTATTGGATGTACGCTGGCCCCGCCCACATTGGCACCCTGCGTATCGCCAGTTCCTTCAAAAATGTGCATGCCATCATGCACGCCCCCCTTGGGGACGATTACTTTAATGTGATGCGTTCCATGCTAGAGCGAGAGCGGGACTTTACCCCCGTCACCGCCAGCATCGTGGATCGCAACGTGTTGGCGCGAGGCTCCCAGGAAAAGGTGGTCGAGAACATCGTCCGCAAAGACCAGGAAGAACGCCCCGACCTGATTGTGCTCACCCCCACCTGCACCTCCAGCATTTTGCAGGAGGACTTGGCCAACTTTGTGCAGCGGGCCAGCCTAGATGCCAAGGGCGACGTACTGCTGGCGGATGTGAACCACTACCGCGTCAACGAACTGCAAGCGGCGGATCGCACCCTGCAACAGATCGTCCAGTTTTATACCGAAAAGGCCCGCAAACAGGGCACCCTACCCCAGGGCAAAACCGAAAAGCCCTCGGTCAACATCATTGGCCTCACGACCCTAGGCTTCCACAACAACCACGACTGCCGCGAACTGCGCACCCTGATGGCGCAGCTCGGCATTGAGGTCAACCTGGTGATGCCCGATGGCGCGTCCGTCCACGACATCCAAACCCTGTCTCGCGCCTGGTTTAACCTGGTGCCCTACCGAGAAGTGGGCGGCCTCACTGCCGAGTACCTACACACCGAATTCGGGATGCCCTGCGTCACCATCACCCCCATGGGCATTGTGGAAACCGCCCGCTGCATCCGCGCCATCCAAGCGGCGCTCAATCAGCAGGGGGCCGAGGTCGATTACGAAGGCTTTATCGACGAGCAAACTCGCTTTGT
>JALQST010000170.1 GCA_023264315.1 Nodosilinea sp. BSH.14 | reverse complement strand
CGGGGTGGGAGTGGGCAACTGGCGGAGGGCTTGTTCCAGGTCAGGAACCGCATCAGGGTCAGCCCGATCCAGTTGTGCGGCTAAGGCGGCGACCTGCTGTTTTTGGGCGTCGGTGGTGCTCTCGGGCCAGTGCTGGGCCTGGGTATATTCGCTCTGCCAGTCTAGGGTTTCCGTGGCTTTTCGGAGGTTATCGATGATGCGGATGAGGCAGGGCTGCATCAGGTGGCTGGCGAGGGCGTGGTCGCGGTCGGTGGCAAAGGTGGGCAGCATGGCTATCGAAAATCTCTCCAATCCTGACTACCCGTTTATTGTTGACGGAATCGCGACGGCCCAGGCCGCGTTGATGGAAAAGTTGATGGAAGGCCTTGATTGGGAAACTCGCCAAGATGGCGACCCGCCATGATGTGGCTCCCGATTCTGAACCGTCAGATATGATGAACACAGTGTTTTACAACCTTTCAGGATGGTGATTTACTGCACCAATCCGACCTGCCGCGCCGGGATTTCTCAGCCCGTTGGTCGTTGTCCCGCCTGCCAAACGCCGCTGCTCCATCGACTCTTGCTGGCGGTGGGGGACGGTGTGGCCAAGGAATTAGAAGCCGCGCGGCCCACCGGTACCCTCGTGGCAAAGCGCTACCTGGTTTGGAAGCATCCCGTTTGGCTGGATACCCGGCCCGATCAGCCCATCGCCGCCGTGGATACCATCCCTCCGGAAGTGATGCCCTACCTACGCCTGTCTAGCTTCATTCAGCACATTCCCCGGCCCTACGACTATTTGCCTAGCGCCACAAGTGGATTGGGGCGGGATGTGCTGCTGCTGGAGGCGGCTCCCCTCTCGCTCACCCAATCGGCCACCGCCCCCGAGGCGATGCAGGTGCAGGTGTTGCCCGCCCTGAGCCAAGCCTGGGCCGGGGGAACGGCACTGCAACAAATCAACTGGCTGCGGCAGATAGCGTTGCTGTGGCCTGCCCTGGCGGAGGAAAAGGTAGCGTCCACGCTGCTGGCCCCAGAAACCCTGCGGGTGGATCACGCCTTGCTGCGGGTGGCGCGGCTGGTGGGCGATCCGCCCCAAAACCCGCCCCCTACCCTGGCTAGCCTGGGGCGATGCTGGCAGCCGTGGGTGGCCCAGGCCCAACCTACCGTGCAGGCCTACCTGGGCTGGCTCACCACCGCCCTCAGCCAAGGTTCCTTTCCGTCGGCCCTGGCCCTGGTGTTGGAACTGGAGGAGGCGATTCAAACCTTGGCCGCAGGGTTGACGGTGACGGTGGAGTGGGATGCCGATACGGATCAGGGGCCCTCTCGCAGTCGCAATGAGGATGCCTGCTTTCCCCATCGCCAAGCCCAAAAACAGGTACTCCTAGGAAAAGGCAATCCAGAATCGCTACCCCTGCTGCTGGTGTGCGACGGCATTGGTGGCCATGAACAGGGCAATGTGGCTTCCCAAACGGCGATTCAAGTTCTCACCACCGCCCTCCAATCCCTCGGCCAACAGGGCGACCTCAGCCCTAGCACGGTGGCCCAGGGACTCCACCAGGCCATGGTGCAGGTGAACACAGCCATCGCCAGCCGCAATAACGACGAACAGCGGTCGGCCCGCGCCCGCATGGGCACCACGGCGGTGTTGGCCCTCGTCCATTTCCCCTACGTCTCGGTGGCGCACCTGGGAGATAGTCGGGCCTATCGGGTGAGTGACCGCACTGCCTATCAAATCACCCTGGACGATGACGTAGCCTCCCGCGAAGCCCGCCTGGGCTATGCCCTCTACCAAGAGGCCACCCACATGGCCGGGGGCGGTGCCCTGGTGCAGGCCCTGGGCATCCATGATTCGGCCCATCTTTACCCTACCGTTCAGCATTTTTTGGTGGACGATCCCTGTGTGCTGCTGCTCTGCTCCGACGGCCTGAGCGACTACGACCGGGTGGAAGCGCTGTGGCTCCATGTCCTTGCGCCCCTGGTGGGCCACAGCGATCCCCTCCCCCCCACCGTTCAACGCTTGATCCAGTGGGCCAATGAACTCAATGGCCATGACAATGCCACGGTGGGGCTGATGCGGTTTTTGCCCCAAGCCACCCCAGGGCCAACGCTGCCCGCCCATGCCCTGACCTCGCTTGCCCCCGCCGCCGCGCCACCCCCGAGGGAAACCCCAGGAACGTCCGCTAGCGGCCCTGCGATGACCACCCTCGCGGCCCCAACAACTCCTCCCCAGCCGGGGCCAGCCTCCCGCCGCAAAGGGGGGTGGCCCTGGTGGGCGCTGGTGGCCGGGGCTCTGCCCACGCTGCTGTTGGTGGCTGGGGCGGGCTGGGCCTATAGCCGCTGGCGACCCCAGCCGGTGGCTCTGCAAGGCGTTTCCCCATGGCTCCTAGGGGTGGACACAGAGGCCCTAGGAGGTTCCGCCTTGGCCCCGATGTCCACCGCCCCCGCCATTGCCGTGGGTACCTTTTGGCAGCGTTCGGTGGCGGGGTTGGCCAGCCAGCCCGATCTCCTTAGCTTGAGTTCGGCCCCGGCGGCCCCGGTGCCCCCTTCCCAGCCCGCCATCCCCGTCGGCAGTATTCTCAAGGTGGTCGATCAACGACGGGTGGGCAACCAGGATTGGGTCTTTCTCCAGGTTTGCGCCCTACCCCCTAGCCCTGCAACAGCCCCCCAGGCCCAGCCCGGTCGTCAGGGTTGGATCCGAGCCTCCACCCTGGCCGCCCAGGCCACCCGACTGAACCCCGTGACCCCCAACCAGCGAGGGGTTTGTTCAATTCCCTAGGGCCAGGGGAAAATGTATCCTCACCTGGCAGGGCCACGCCTTGGCCTAGGTGAAGGGCCGCCTAGGCGTCGCCATTTTCGAGTTGTTGACGAGATTCACCCCAGTAGGCGCTGACGGTAATCACTTCTTTATCGCCTTGGATTTCGGAACGCCAGCGATAGACGGTGTTTTTGGGGTTCACGCCCACTTCGAGGAGTTTGGCTCCCATGTAGTATTCCATCGAATCGCGGGTGCGCTTTTTGAAAAACTCGGACTGGTTTTTGGGCACCGTGCGGGAGAGGTGGGCTTGGGTATGCTTAGGTTTGGCCATGGACGTGAAGCAAACAGGAAAAAGGCTTAGTTTTCATCATAGTCGAGGGCGCTGGCGCTAGCATTCGCGGCGCGACGGGCGAGGCCATGGGGCTGGGAGCTTGGGTGGTTCGATCCGGAGGCAGGGTGTGAGGAGGTGAACCAGCAGGACGATCCCGAAGGGATCCCTCGTGAATCCTTAGTTGGGATTGAGGGTCTGGGCGAGAATTTGGGGCAAGCCAATTTCGCTGCACACTTCGTAGAACGAGGTGACAGGCGGGGCGGCAAACAGGTGGGCAATTTTGGCGAGGGTTTGTTCGTAAATCAAATTGTGGTGCTCGCTCATATCCTCGATGTTTTCCCACAGGATGATGGCAATGCCGCGATCCGTACCCGGTTCTTGCAGCAGATAAGCGCCTTGAAAGCCTTTGGTGAAGGTGGATACGGCTTTTTCATAGAGCTGACGGGCTTCGGAAAAGCAACCGGGCTTAAATTCGCCAATGGCCACGTAGGCGTACTTGTGCTTTAAGAAATCATCAAAATCAGACATGGCAAATGGATGGGAGGGTGTTCAGCCACTAGGGTACCGAAAAATCACCGCCTTAGCGTGGTTCAGAGGCGGCATCCATAGATGGGCGAGCCCACCCATGGATAGCCCGCTTGCCAGCCATCAAAGAAGCGGTCATGATCGCGCTACCAATCGTAGGGGATATCGATCACACTGTCTTGCCCCCTAACGGGGCGGGGATGATCGAAATGTCCCTCCCTGCCCGCTTAGGCTTTCTGGCGTTTTTGCAGCGCATCGAGCATTTGCTGACGCACCGCCTCCGCCCAAAGGCTGAAGTCTTCTCGGTTGGTCAGCGCATTGTGGGCCGTTTGGGAGGGATTGGGGCGTTCCGAACGGGTAGTCACAGACATAGGATCTCCTAGGGCGTCGTCAAGGGGTGAGGGTGAACTAGGCCCAGTCACAATCTGCACCAGGATAACGACCCAAACACGTCAGGTCAGAGGAACCAGGGATAACCGGCGCAGCACAGCATGACGGGCTTTCCTTTGGTTTAGCAAATTTATTCGCGCTGTAGCAGCGGCTTTATGCGGAAGCTGCATGAATGCCGAGATCGGTTGCATAGCCCCGAAGGATTCCTCCACCAGTTTCGGCCCTAGGTTTCCACGAGAACCGTCTGCACCCCTAGGTATGCGCCACTGGGATGCCGTCCCATCAGGCACAGAGTCACCTCCACCTGGCCGATGCGATAGGTGCGCAGGTCGGTGAGGGTGGCCTGGAGAAAGTCTTGGAGGGCTTGGTAGCGCTGGGCCAAATGATCCCCCTGGGCCGAATGCCAAAAGGGTTGGCTGAGGATGGGCTGAAAAAAACGGTCGGCGGGATGCTCCGTCACCGTTGCCCCGGGCGGAAACGGGGGCCACGGTTCCGCCAGAGGCAGGGGCCAAACCCGCACCGTCACCGGAGTATCGGTTTCGCTGGGGTACCACAAATCCGCCGCTAATGCTTGGAGACGATCAGCGGCGGACTGAAGGGAATCGTCGGATATCGTCGACACCATGGCAGACCTGAGGGACAGAAGCTAGAGGGTTTGGAGTACCTGCATGGCCTCGCTAACGTGGGCCTTGGGGTTGAACTGGGAGTTGAAAATGTGGCGTACCTTGCCCTCTAGGTCAATGATATAGGTGACACGACCGGGCAACAGCCCCAGGGTGCTGGGCACCCCGTAGGCGTTGCGGATCTTGCTGCCTTCATCGCTGACGAGGGTAAAGGGTAGGTTGTACTTGGTGGCAAATTGCTGGTGGGAGGTGGGCGAGTCGCTGCTGATGCCGATCACCTCGGCTCCGTTGGTTTGGAAGGCGTCGTAGCTATCGCGGAAGGTGCAGGACTCGATGGTGCAGCCCGGAGTATTATCTTTCGGATAAAAGTACAGTACCACGGCCTTTTTTCCCAGAAAGTCGCTTAGGGTAACGGGTTGGCCAGACTGGTTGGGTAGGGTGAAATCGGGGGCGAGGTCGCCAACGCGAATCGGCATAGGGGGCGTCTCCTAAAAAAGTCTGAATAGACCTTTAGAATACTTAACAAATTCATTCTTTGTCCGGGGAATAATCCCCTTACGTTCTGACACTGTCTAGCCTGCTTTCCCTAGCAATCCTCCTATGGCTGTCCTTGTTTGGTTCCGTAACGATCTCCGTATTCATGATCATCAGCCCCTCTGGGAGGCAGTGCAGTCGGGGCGGCGGGTGGTGCCCTGCTACTGTTTTGACCCGCGCCAGTTTGGCCAAACCGCCTTTGGCTTTGCCAAAACCGGATCCTTCCGGGCTCAGTTTTTGCTGGAAAGTGTGGCGGATCTGCGGCAGTCTCTCCAGTTCCTCGGCGGTGATCTCGTGGTGCGAATGGGACGGCCTGAGGTGGAAATTCCTGCCCTGGTGCGGGAGCTAGGCGTTGAAACCGTCTGCTGGCACGAGGAGGTCACGGCGGAGGAAGGGGCGGTGGAGTCGGCTCTGGAAGCCAAGTTGGCTGCCCTGGGGGTGAAGACGGAGGTCTACTGGGGGGCCACCCTCTACCATCCAGATAACTTCCCCTTTGAGGTGGATCGGGTGCCGGAGGTGTTTACCCAGTTCCGCAAGCAGGTGGAGCAGCGCAGCACCGTGGATGATCTCCTGCCCACGCCCACAACCCTGCCACCCTTGCCCTCGGTGACCCCTGGGCCAATGCCCACCCTGGCGGATTTGGGGCTGGCGGCACCGAACCCCGATCCAAGGGGGGTGCTGCCCTTCCAGGGGGGCGAAACCGCTGGACTGGAACGGTTGCAAGACTATGTGTGGACAGCGGATTGCCTCAAAACCTACAAAGAAACCCGCAACGGCATGGTGGGGGCCAATTATTCATCCAAATTCTCGCCCTGGCTGGCCTTGGGCTGTCTGTCGCCGCGCCAAATCTACGCCACCGTGCAGCGCTACGAGCGGGATCGCGTGAAGAATGACTCCACCTACTGGCTGGTGTTTGAACTGCTCTGGCGCGACTATTTTCGGTTCATCGCCGCCAAACATGGTGACTGTTTGTTCTATCCCTCCGGCCTGCGGGGGTTGCAGATCGCCTGGAAGCAAGACTGGACGCGCTTTGAGGCATGGCGCACCGGCATGACGGGCTTTCCCCTGGTGGACGCCAATATGCGAGAACTGGCGGCCACGGGGTTTATGTCGAACCGGGGGCGGCAAAATGTGGCCAGTTTCCTCACCAAAAACCTCGGTATCGACTGGCGCATGGGGGCCGAGTGGTTCGAGTCGCAACTGATCGACTACGACGTGTGCAGCAACTACGGCAACTGGAACTACACCGCAGGGGTGGGCAACGATGCCCGGGGCTTCCGCTATTTCAACATCCCCAAGCAGTCCAAGGACTACGATCCCGACGGCACCTACGTCAAACACTGGCTCCCGGAGTTGCAACACCTCCCAGCCGCCAAGGTGCACGAACCCTGGAAACTGCAACCCGTCGAACAACGCCGCTTTGGGGTACAACTGGGGGTCAACTATCCCCGCCCCGTGGTGGATTTAGCCCAATCGGCCCAGGCCAACGAGCGCCTCTACAACGCCGCCCAACCTCGGCCCCGCCGACCCAGACCTTAGCCGCCCTCCCCCCGGCATTCTTCCGCCAGGACTGTATTGAACGGCTAGGGCTCCAGGGGCATGAGGTGGGGCACCTGGGGCGTGAGGGCTTGGGGATGCACCCCGGCCCGGTGGGCGGCAATCAC
>JALQST010000016.1 GCA_023264315.1 Nodosilinea sp. BSH.14 | reverse complement strand
AGGGCTTCGACAGGCTCAGCCCGAATGTGCCGTTTACGGTCGTCCTGAGCGGTGAGCTATGAGCTATGAGCTTGTCGAATAGCCGAATAGTCGAACCGTCGAAGGGCTTTGGGGATATCTGCAACTCTAAAATTTATAAATTTTAACCCTGACAAACCCCTAGGCGCGGCGTTCGATTTCTTGTCGCAACGCCTGGATCGTGTCCACCAGGCTGGTTTCAAACAGGCTATAGAACATGGGTTTGAACGGCCCTAAATCGGCCTCAGCATGGACGAGCTGAGACAGCAGCATGAGGGGTTTGGGACTCACCGGTGGCACCACGGCATCCAAGCGCCAGTGGCCATGCATGTGCTGCAAATTCCCCCGGAGCAGTCGGAAGCTGATTTGCTGCTGGCCAATCTCCAGATTTTCGGTCCGAATCACCGATTCCACGGTGGACAGCAGAATCCGCCGCCGATCCACCTGCTCAACCACCTTGCGGGGGCCGTCCACCTCAATCACGCGGCTTTTGGCCACTGTGGGCAAAAATTGGGCGAAGTTGCCGTAATCCGTCATCACCGCCCAGGCGGTGGCTCCATCGGCCACGGTGGTCGCCAGCACCTCATACTGGCCTCGCCCGCCCTTCAGCAGCACTTCCCGGCGAGAGAGCCGCGCCCAATCTGCCGAGGAGAGCTTAGCGAAGTGCGTTTCGGCAGGGATCACCTGACGGGATAATGGCGACATAATGCAGAAATGTCCTGTACAGTTCCGTAACCTAACCCCATGCCCTCCTTTAAAACCGCCCTCGCGGCTTACCAGGATCTCCCCCGGCGCGTCAAAAGCGCTATGCTGAGCACCGTCAACGCCGACGGCACCCCCCACGCCAGCTACGCCCCCTTCGTTATGGATCATAGCTATCAACTCTACCTATTGACCAGTGGGTTATCTGCCCATACCCACAATCTCTCCAGAACGGGGCAGGTCAGCGTCTTACTAATGGAGGACGAAGGCCAAACCCCCCAGATCTTTGCCCGTCAGCGCCTCACCTACGACTGCCGCGTAACCCCCATTGACCGCCAGAGCGATGTTTGGGAAGCCCAGATCGCTCAGCTTGAGGCTCGTTTTGGCGACATTATGACCATGCTGCGCCAACTCGAAGACTTCCAGCTTTTCCAACTGAGCCCCCGGTCAGGCCGCTTTGTGATGGGCTTTGGGGCCGCCTATGCCGTCGATCCCCACGACCTCAGCCAGCTTCAGGCTGGGGCCATGACCGGGTGAAGGCGGCGTGGCCTAGGCCCGCAGAATACGGCGGAGCCCCGTCCAGCCGATGAGGGTGTACCCAGCGGCCAGCAGCAGACTGGTAATGCTGGTGCGAAGGGCGGATTTCCAGGCTTCGATTTTCACCCGGCGCTCGGCCTCAGTCCGTCGGGTGCCAATTTCCGTTTGAATTTGCTGGCGGTTTTGCTCCACCTGCTGTTGCAGAAACTGGTTCAGCCCCTCTGGGTTATCGCGATATTGCTGGAAGTCTTGGGGCAGTTGGCCGCTTTGGAGGGCTTGGTTCAGCAGTTCCTCATTTTGCAACAGGGCTTCGAGTTGGGGTCGCTGCTGGCTGAGCTGGGCCGAGATTTGTTGTTCGAGCTGGGTCGCGGCTTGGCTGGCCTCGGCATTCACCTGTTCAAGGGCCGTTTGACTAGAGAGATACACGGCACTGAGGTGCAAAATCGAGAGCAGCAGATACATCAACCCCAGCAGGCTGGCCAGGGCAGAGACCCAAAAGCGCAGGTCGGTAAACAAGCCCTTGGCGATGGCGGTGCGGCCCACCCGGCTATCCACCCAAAGGCCCGTCAGCAGGAGGGCCATGCCTACTAGGGGCACAATGCCGCGATCCACCAGTTGGGTGATGGTCGCCAACTGCCACTGCCCATTGGTGACATTGGGGGGAATCAGAAGAATCAGATAGTCCAGCAGGGCGGAGAAGATCGCCACGCCCCCGGCAGCTTTGAGGGCCAGGGACGCCAGGGGAGAAGCGGTCACGCTAGGGGCGGGTTGTTCAGAGGTCATACACCATTGCCAATTGCTTACCGATACCCATTCTGCACTGGCGAGCCCAGAAAACGACAAAACCGCTACAAAACATTTGTGCCCCGCCGGAACTGTTCCGCTGGATGGGTGCCGCCGATGTACCGATCCTCAGGCCTGTTGCCGCTGGCGGCGGTCGCTGCGGTAGCGGATGTATTCCGCCAAGCCCGACAGCAGGGCCGACCCGGTAATCAGCACCACGCTGAGGGCGTTGATGTCGGGCTTTACCCCTGTGCGGACGCGACTGAAAATCTCTAGGGGCAAGGGGTTGACGCCGCCCCCCGCCGTAAAACTGGAAATCAGCAAATCATCCATACTCAGCACAAAGGCCAGCAGACAGCCCGCCAAAATGCCCGGTGCCAACTGAGGGATCAACACCTGCATCATCGCTTGAAACGGCGTGGCCCCCAGATCTAGAGCCGCTTCCTCTAGGTTGGGGTCTAAATTTTGCAGCCGACTGGACACCACCACCGCAATGTAGGCCAAGCAAAACACCATGTGGGCGGCAATGATCGTCCACAAACTGAGGGGAATGGCCACGGAGGTAAGAAACACCAGGGTGGCCACCGCGATGGCAATGTCGGGAATAATCAGCGGCAGGTAGGACACGCCGCGATAAATCCCTTTGCCCCAAAAGCGATACTTCGCCAGCCCCACCGCCATCAGGGTACCCAGCACCGCCGAGATCGCCACCGCTACCGAGGCAATGGTGAGGCTGTCCATCAAGGCCAAAAAAATCCGTCGATCCTGAAACAGTGCCCGATACCACTGCAAACTAAATCCCTCCCAGTTAGTGCTGTAGCGGGATCCGTTGAAGCTATACACTGCCAGCACGATGATCGGGAAGTACATAAAGCCGTACATGACGGCGGTGAAGAGGCTTTGCCAGGTGGGTTGGGGCATGGGGAAGTCGGGAATCGGGAGTCGGGAATCGGGAGTCGGGGTTTTGCCTTTTGCCTTTTACCTTTATTGCGAGGTTTCGGTGACGGTGCTGCGGTCGCCATATTTCAGCAGGAGGGCGATGGCGAGGCTGACGGCGAGGATGAGTACCATGCTGAGGGCAGAGCCGAAGCCCCAGGCGCGGGTGGGACCGAGGAATTGGTTGTAGATCAGGCGGCTGATGTTCATGGAGGAGGCACCACCGAGGAGGGTGGGGACGACGAAATCCCCTAGGGCGGCGATGAACACGAGCAAACACCCCGCTGCAATGCCGGGGAGGGTTTGGGGGACGGTGATTTTCCAAAACCGCTGTTGGGGGTTGGCCCCTAGGTCGGCGGCGGCTTCGAGTAGGCGGGTATCCAGCTTTTCTAGGGAGGCGTAAAGAATCAGCACCATGTAGGGCAAAAAGCTGTAGGCGAGGCCAATCAGAACCGCCGTGGGGGTGTTCAGCCAGGTTTGGCTGGGCAGACCCAGGACGCCAAAGAGGGTATTCAGGACGCCGCTGGGGCGGAGGATGGTCGTCCAGGCGTAGGCCCGCAGCAGGGAGGATGTCCACAGGGGCAAGATGAAGGCCACCACCAGCAGGTTGCGCCAGGGTTTGGGCGACATCAGCGCCAGCCAGTAGGCCACCGGAAAGCCCAGCCCCAAACACAGCAGGGTAGACCCCAGGGCAAAGGCGAGGGATCGGCCCATCACCCGCAGGTAGACGGGTTCCAGAATTTGCAGGTAGTTGCCCAGGCCATAGCCCCCGGCGGGTTGGCCCAGCCGCAGACCGGGCACCAGGCTAATTTCGAGAATCAGCAGGGTGGGAATCACCAGCAGCAAAAACAGCCACAATCCTGACGGCCCCAGCATAGCCACTGGCCCCAGCCACCGCTGGGGTGCCAGGGTTTGGGCAAGGTGCGATCCCCAGTCCGGGGCGGGCGACGACGGAAGTGGGGACTCGGCCATGGCGTTCTTGCATCCTTGAGGATTTGGGTAGGCAGGAAGGGATTAGGCGCTGGTAATCTCTGTCCAAAAGCGGTCGAAGAGGTCGTTGCTGGCGGTGTCGATGGATTGGATCCCTTCGCTGCGGTCTAGCACCTCGTCGGGGGGATAGAGCTGGTCGTTGTTGCGGATCTCATCGGGCAGCAGGTCAAAGGCGGCTTGGTTGGCGGTGGCAAACAGCAGGCGTTCCACAGCGGCCTTGGCTACCTCTGGCTCTAGCAAAAAGTTAATCCACTGGTAGGCGGCGTCCACGTTGGGGGCGGAAGTGGGAATGGCGAGGGTGTCCGTCCACAGGGAGGTGCCGCTGGCGGGGATCACGTAATCCAATCGCTCGTCCTCTAGGGTTAGGGCGATGGCATCGCTGGAGTAGGCCATGGAGATAGACAGATCCCCCGCCAGGATTTCGTTCTCAAAGCCCGTAGTTTTGAAGGCGGCAATGTGGGGCTGAAGCTCCCGCAGTTTGCCATAGGCGGCTTCAATCTGGGCTGGATCGGTGGTGTTGTAGGAATAGCCCAGCACCTTCAGGGCCACCCCCAGGGTTTCGCGCATGTCGTCCAGCAGCGTGATGCGGCGGGAGAGGGCGTCTTGGTTGTCCCAGAGAAAGATCCAATCCTCAGGGGAACCGGGGGTAACATCGCGGTTGTAGAGTAGGCCCGTGGTACCCCAGTTGAAGGGAACGCTGTGGGCATTACCGGGGTCGTAGGTGGGATTTTGCCACTGTTTTTTCAGGTTTTCTAGGCCCACCAATCGGGAGTGATCGATGGCTGAGAGCAACCCATCGCCCACCATTTCCGACACCACGTAATCGGAGGGATAGAGAATGCTGTAGGCGGCACCGCCCCCCGCTCGCATTTTGGTCTGCATGATTTCGTTGGAGTCAAAAATATCCACCACCACCCGAATCCCGGTGCGTTCGGTGAAGGCGGCGATCAACCCGTCATCACTGTAGTTGGCCCAGGTGTAGATGTGGAGGGTGTTGGGGTCGCCGCTGCCTGTCACCGGGGGACGGGTGAGGTTTTGCCGACAGTTGGCCATAGAAACTCCGGCCACCACCGCCGCAGATCGCTGTAGAAATCGGCGACGACTCCAGATCAGTCTAGGGCGGCGGGCGGGCGGGGGTGTTTGGGGCACAGATGTCTCCTTGGGTAGTAGCAGAGAATCAGCGGTGACGGGATCTGGGTCAGGGCGACGCCTTCCTGATGTTACCCCTGTGTTAACGGCCCAAAGGTGATCCATCTCAAGGATTCCCAGCCGATACGGGCAATGGCAACTCGGCGGAGAGCAATCGGACATCCTCGGCGGCCCAATAGGCGTACATGGGGGTATCCAAATCGGGGAGGGCTTGCCCCCGGTTGGCCAGCAGCACCGTCAGGGTTTCCCCGGAGGACAGCCGCACGCCGCAATGGATGTGGGTGCCCAGGTACATCACATGGCTAATTTGGCCATGGTAGCAATTGTCGGCGGTGGGAAAATCGGCGCTGAGGCGAATTTTTTCGGGCCGCACACTGACCACCACGGGGTGAGGTTCCGGTGGTATCTCAGGATGCTGCTGCACCAACACCTTCAGCCCCGAGGGCGTCACCACCCGCAGCACTGTGCCATCGCTCCCCTCTAGGTGGCCGTGGAGCAGGTTGGTGTCGCCGATGAAATCCGCCACAAAGGGCGTGGTGGGGCGGTCGTAAATGTCGCTGGGGGTGCCGATTTGGTCAATCCGTCCGGCGTTCATCACGGCAATCCGGTCGGAGAGGGAAAGGGCTTCCTCTTGATCGTGCGTCACCAGAATAAAGGTGATGCCCAACTGGCGGTGCAGGGTAGACAGTTCCACCTGCATTTGCTTCCGCAGCTTCAGATCCAGGGCTCCGAGGGGTTCATCTAGCAGCATCACCGCCGGACGGTTCACTAAGGCCCGCGCCAGGGCCACCCGCTGCTTTTGCCCCCCCGAAAGCTGATTCGGCATCCGGTCGGCAAAGCCCTCCATCCGCACCAGCCGCAGGGCATCCAGCACCCGTTCCCGCACCTGGTTGGCGGGTAGTCGCTTGATCTTGAGGCCAAAGGCGATGTTGTCCCGTACGGTCATGTGGTCGAACAGGGCGTAGCTTTGGAACACCGTGTTCACCGGGCGGCGGTGGGCGGGAATGCGGCCCATGTTCACCCCTTGGATTAGCACCTCGCCCTCGGTGGGGGTCTCAAACCCAGCAATCAACCGTAGCGTCGTGGTTTTGCCGCAGCCGGAGGGGCCGAGGATACTAAAAAATTCGCCCTGATAAATCCGCAGATCCAGCCCTTGCACCGCTGGCTCATCGTCAAAATGCTTAACCACTCCCCGAAGCTCAACATCAACAGACCCCTCGGTGGCCGGGGCCGGGGTGGTGGAGTAAACCGTTTGTGCCATGGCAGCGCATCCCCATTGTCACCCCAACTTTAGCGGTCAACTCGCAGATAAACAAGTCAAAATTCTGTCCCCTAGGCCAGAGGTGGCGGAGGGAATTCTGCTTCGGCTATTTTTTGCCTAAACTGTATATATAGACACAGACTTTTTGGATAATTCTGTTGGCGTGAGCGTTAGGAATAGGCCAAAAACGCTAAGACCCTTTTCCCCTACCTAGAGGTCGGAACGATGACAACCGCACTCGTGCATGGATTACAAATTATTGCCATTATGACTGCCATGACCCTAGTGGTTTGCCCAATCCTGCTGTGGGTGTTGCCCCATCGTGGCCCAGCCATTCCCTAGGCAGCCATGGTGCTCCTGGCTTGTTGCGTCTCCCTATTGACATCCTCCTCGGCCTAAAGGCGCGAGGATTCCCAGTCTGCCCGCACTAAGCGGACTCCTGCTGAGTAGACAGACAAGCCACCGCCCCGGAACGGGGTCTTACACGGCTTAGCGTCTGTCCATTCGGGTCGGCAAGCCCTGCCGCCAAAATGTTTACGCTGGCGTTGATGTCCCGATCCTGTTCCGCCCCGCAGTTGAGGCACAACACCGACCGCACCGACAACTCCAACTTGCCCCAGCGATAGCCGCAGCATGAACACACCTGGGAAGTGGGTTCCCATCGGCTGATGGTTCGCACGTCCCGGTTGTGGATCAGGTGGGCTTTACCCTCACAGAGGGTTCTCATTTGCCGCCATCCTGCGCGACGAATCGCCCTGGACAGGGAGCGGTTCTTCACCATTCCCGCCACGTTCAAATCCTCCAAGACCACCACACGGTTTTCCCGCACTAGACGAGACGCCAGCTTTTGATTGAAGTCTTGGCGAATGTCGCGCTGTTTCGCTGACCTTCTGGCAATGGCCAGTCGCAACGATTCACGCCGCTTCGAGCCTTTCATGGCCCTAGCAAGTTTGCGCTTCCCTTTGCGAATGTGCTTGTCCAGGTGTTGGGTATCCGGGGCTTTGATTTTCTCCCCGGTGCTGAGGGTGGCCAAGGTTTCAAGGCCCAGATCCACGCCGACCCCTTGGTTTTTGGGTTCGACGGTGATAGGCTCCACCTCCACCACAACGCTCAGGAAATACCGTCCTGCACAATCCTTGATCACCGTGACGGAACTGGGTTCAGAGGGCAGCGGCCTTGACCACTTGGTTTTGATGTTCCCAATCTTAGCCAGGTAGACCTTCCCAGCCTTGAGGGAGAAACCGCCCTTACGGAACCGGGCCGACTGTTGATTGAGTTTCTTCTTGAATCGAGGAAACCCAACCCGTGGCCCTTTCCGCTTACCTTTGCGGGAATCAAAGCAGTTTTTGAAAGCCGTTCCCAAGTCCTGGATGGACTGCTGCAACGGGATATTGCTGACCTCCGCCAGCCATTTCCGTCCTTCAGTCTGCTTGGCTTGGGTGATACAGACCTGCTGCAACTCAGCACTACTCGGCCATTTCTCGCCGTCCGGCGTTGACTTGACCAAGGCCAGCGCATCATTCCACACCACCCGACAACACCCAAAGAGCTTAGCCAGCTCTAGACGTTGTTGGTCGGCAGGGTAGATTCTGTACTGATATCCTGCTTTCATGCTGTTATTATAGGTTGGTCGTACCCTAAAAAGCAATGGACTATCGGCGTGAAAATCACAGCGTTTCAGACCTCAAAGTACACCTGATATTCGTTACGAAATATCGGCGGCGAATCTTAACGGCTGAAGGGCTAGGTGTGATTCAGAGGGCATGTGAAAGCGTTGCCGAGAAGATGACCTTTCGGGTGCTTGAGTTCAATGGCGAATCTGACCATGTTCACATGCTGGTCGAGTACCCGCCCAAGCTCTCCATCTCACAGATGGTGAATGCCTTGAAAGGGGTATCCAGCAGGCGCTATGGGCAGGCAGGCTTGCCCAAACCCTACGGAAAGAAATCTCTCTGGACTCCAGCGCACTTTTCGGCTTCTGTAGGTGGAGCACCCCTGGAGGTTTTGAAGCAATACATCCAGGGGCAAGAAAAGCCGCCCTAAAAGGGCGGGGCTTGAAACCCATTATTTTTGGTCAAACCCCATGGCATACAGCCTAGGGATGAGACGTTTAGGAAAATGGCTCAGGCGTGATTTGAACACGCGACCAAGGGCTTATGAGTCCCCTGCTCTACCACTGAGCTACTGAGCCGTAGCGTGGCCTTAAATCTAATGACCTAACTCACAGTTAAAAACTGTAGCACAGAACAGAACGCACCTTCAGCAAAATCAGGCAAATAATTCATGGCGAAATCATCTGCCATTTGGGTATAGCCCCAAGGGGATCGGACACAATAACATGGCCCCTACGGTTAACCCAGATAGAGGCCATGAATCGTATCGGGGGTGATTCCAAACCGGTAAACTTGGCTAGGCGTCCACCGGCTTTGCAGGGTAATCGAGGACTACCCTAACGGTGGGGCAGATAGGCCATCGGGTTCACGGTGCCGGTGCCCGGGAGATGGATTTCAAAGTGCAGGTGGGGGCCAGTACTACGCCCGGTGCTTCCCATCTCGGCAATTTGTTGCCCCTGGGCCACCTGTTGGCCTTCCCGCACCAGTAAACGGCTGTTGTGGGCATAGCGGGTCAGGCTACCATCGGGGTGACGAATGTCAACCATGTTGCCGTAGCCGCCGGAGTTCCAGCCAGACCGGACGACGACACCATTGGCAGCGGCCACAATGGGCGTTCCCACGGGGCCAGCCACATCAATCCCCCGGTGCATACGGCCCCACCGCCAGCCATAGCCAGAGGTGAAAGTGCCGTGGGTGGGCCAAATATAGCCTGCAAACCGATTGGGTGCTTCGGGCAGGAAGCTATCAGAACCGGGCAGCAAGGGCATTGCCGGAGAAACCGTTTGCCCTGCTTCCATGGTGGCGAAGGGGCGATAGGCTTCTGGGCCTAGGGGCGCAGCAGCTAGCAGGTTGTCAGAAGTGGGGCGGGGGGCCGGAGCCGTAGGGGCAGCAGCGGCGGGCAATTCCGGGAGCCGAACTTGGGGAGCCACGGCGACCTCAGTGGGAGCAGCGGCCTCAACAGCCGCATCCGTCACCGTCCATCCTGACTGAGGGATTGGGGCTGTCTGGGACTCCATCCCACGGGCGGGTAGGTTCGGCTGAACGGAACCAGAGGCCTGGGGAAGATCCACCTCAGGGACAGCCGCGTCAACTTCAAAGGTGAATTCACGGGCCATCAGGGCCGAGAGACGCATCACTGAAGCGTTTACCTCAGAAACAGAGAACGACCTGGGGGCCGCAGCAGCAGGGGTGGTGGCAGCACTCCGTGTGCGTTCAAGTTCGAGACGGGCCTGCCGGATGCGCTCATCCACCATGTCGCGATCCACTAGGGTTCCATTGGATTCCCGAATCCGAGCCAGGTGATCTTGGATGACCTGTTCGCGACTCCGCACCGTATTCGTTGCCATAGTGATGGCAGGCTCTGCATTCACCGCTGGTTGAGGAGCAACCACAGCCAGGGTTTCAGGCCGAGTCGCCGACGCATTGGAAGACTCGGGTATCTCAGTCGCCTGGGGGGCCTCCGCCACGGGTTGGGCTGGAGGCCGCACCGATGGCGGAGCAGCAACGGGTTCCTCATGGAGCGCCATGCTCATGGGGAGAGCAGAACTGGAGGTCGAGGCATCTGCCGTTACTTCGCTCGTGGGAGCCGCCGCCAAACCCACAGCGGCATCCTGCCAGGAGGCTGACGGGGTAGCGGGCTGAGTCGCTAGGGCCGTGGACGACTCCACGGCTACAGCGGCGGTCGCCAGGGTTAGCGCACCGGTGACTTGGGCGTTATCGATGACAGACTCAGTGGCCTCGGTGGCCTCTTCAGAATTCGATTCTAGGGATTCCAGGTCGCCGCTGGCCTCCAGCGTCACCCAGCCCTCTTCCATGGCTTCCACCGAGAGCAGCGCCATGGAGGTCGGAGCCTCAGTCATGGCTAGATCTTCGCCACCCAGGGCACCAGAGGCGGCATCCGTAGCCATCAGACTCTCGGTGGGCAGGCGGAGGACTTGGCCTTCGCGAAGAACATCGGTTTGGGAAATGCCATTAACGGTCTTAATGGTATCTACGTCGGCCTGATGACGAGCCGCGATATGCCATAGGGTATCCCCTTCGCTCACCGTGTAGTAGCTCTTGGGGGCCTCGGCGGCCTCTTGAACCGAAGTACTCGCTTCGGGCAAGACCACGATGGAAGACCCTTCAGCGGCTAGGGCGAGGCCAGGAATAGACACCACCGACGCCGTTGCTCCCACGGAGAGAGCGAAACCCAACATGCTGACCGGAGCGTTAACCTGCTGGCGACAAACTCCTACAAGCCCGACCACCTCAGCAACATCGTTACGGATGGAGTTTGCAGCAAGGGACTGCTTTTGAAATACATGCTTCAAGGAACGACCTCCTGTAAACAGTGCTCAACATTTTGAACAGGGCTGCTCTGACAACCTAGGAGACAACGCCAATTTGGCATCGTCTCGAAGGCTTTTCGTGGCCAACAACAGCGATATTCAACCCGTAGAACAACAGCGAACTGACGGAACCAGTCTTAGCTAGGTAAGAATACCCTGCTGATGAGACTTAGGCAAGTTTACACCGGATAAACCGAGAACCTGACGCCTAGAGCGACATCCGTTGCCGGAAGAGGCTGATTAGGAAACTCAGCTTCCCGAACACCACATCTAGGTTTAACCCTAGGAAAAACGATTTGGCAAGCGTGGATTTTAGGACGCCCCCACGGGAAATTCACGCTGTTGACTCAGACATAGCCCCTAAATCATTTGTTGAGATGATCGCCCAGAAACCCTACTAGAAAAGGGCTTACAGACATCCTAGGTGGACAGAAAACAGCGATATGTCCCCCCTTTGATCCCCGATTTTTAGCCCCTAAGCCATGTTCATATGAATTTCTTATCTAGATGAGCAACATTTTGTAGCGAGCAAGACTTCTTGGTGAAGAAATACAGCCCTCCCTTGGTATTTCTCCCTAGGAAGCGGGCCAACCATCCAGTTGTCGTAAGGCCTCAAACAGGCCAATGGCCACACTATTGGATAGGTTCAAGCTTCTGACAGCCTGACGATTCATGGGAATAGCCACCACCCGGGTGCATTGCGCCAGCACCGTGGACGGCAAACCATCGGTTTCGCTGCCAAAGAGGAGCCAGTCGTCGGGTTGGTAGTCTAGGTCAATGTAGCGGCAGGTGCCAGAGGTACTGAAGGCAATGGTGCGCCCGCCCAAGGCTTGCTGGTGCTGGGCAAAGGCATCCCAATCGTCGTGAACCGTGAGGTTGACGTGGGGCCAATAGTCCAGTCCTGCCCGTTTTAGGTAGCGATCGCTGAGTTCAAAGCCGAGGGGGCCAACTAAATCAAGGGGCGTGTTGGTAGCAGCACAGGTACGGGCAACATTGCCGGTATTGGGCGGAATTTGGGGATTTACCAGGACAAGACGGGGCATAGAACCGAATTGAAAAGTCGATGAATTTGAATCACAAAAAGGTCTTTTTGTCTACGACCTATAGAAAAGTTTTATCTCTGGACGCCCCGGAGCCCCCCCCGAACCCCAATGGTGGGTTAGCGAATGCCAGCGGGGCATTGATAAGTCACCCTGACTGGAGTCATAGTGCAGACTAATGGCAACCAGCATGAGAGGCCGAAGCCTAGGCTGCACAAGGCTCACAGAGATCGCGGGCGAGCTGATCCTCCTGGGTTTGGATGCTCTGAATCGCGGCGGCCATGATGGTCTGCACTGACTGCCCCGCTTCATGCTGTGCCAGCCAGCGCTGGGCTTCGTTGCCCTCACGCAAAAGTTTCTGGATCGGGCTCAAAAAACAACTGATGCCGTTGGCCTTGGCGATGGGCCAAACCTCATCATAGAGACTTTGGATCCATTCCTTCGCCAAAATGGGACGACCATCCTGCCAGTGACGCAGTTCTGCCTCAAGGCTATGCTTAGCCGCCGCCTGTTCGTTGGTATCACTGAGGGCCACGAGATCAGCATTCCGGCTTTCTCCGGGGAACCGGGATAAGACGAGGGGATCCAACTCTGGGTTCTGCATCAGTTGGATCAGGCGGGCTTCGATCAGGGCTGTGACCGCGAGTAGGGCGATGGGGTCGCTCATGAGGTCGCAAATGCGCAATTCCAGGCGGTTGAGGCTGTAGGGTCGGCGATCGCCATTGGGCCGCACCGACGACCACAGGTGACGCACGTTCTGCATGGTGCCCGCCGCTAGTTGGGCCTCCATCCAGCGAATGTGGTGCAGGTGGCTTTCAAACAGCGGGACATCGGCGGGGGTTTTGGGAAAAACCTGCCAACGGCTGGAATGAGATCCAGTGGCTTCCCCGTTCAGGAAGGGAGACGAGGCGGTGAGGGCAAGGTAGAGGGGGGCTTCCACCCGCACGAGACGGCAGGCCCGCATCAGGGTTTCGGGGTCAGAAATGCCGATATTGATGTGGATGCTGGCGGTGACGACGGTGGTGCCGTAGGTGCGCTCGATGTAGGCGTGGTAGGGGTTGCTGGGGTCAGACCGGAAGAAGCGATCCGTTGGCCCCAGGGCGAGGGTGCTGCCGGGAATCAGGGTGTAGTTGCCAAGGGTACGGAGATAGCGACGCAGTTCGTGGCGGGGCCGCACCAGTTCACACAGTAATTTCTCGTACTGACCTAGGGGCGGGGTGGTGTATTCCACATTGCGGCTGTCGGGTTCGCGCACAAAGCCGTTGAGATGGGCCACAATCCGGTCGGATAGGCCGACAATCTCCCCGTCGGGGGTGCCTGTGTACATTTCCACTTCAAAGCCTTTCGATAGCAACACAACAGCCCCCGTAATTTGAGTTTCAAATTTTCTCTATATATAAATAGTATCGGTTTGGGGATGAGCCCTTCTCCAGACCCCGCGAATCCGTCGGGAAGTCCGACAAAAAACCTCGACCCAGCACGCGGTCGAGGTTTCTGAAGCCGCCGGGCTCGTCAGCGCTACCGCATGGTGACGAACTCTTCGGCGGAACTGGGGTGGATGGCGATGGTGGCGTCAAAGTCGGCCTTGGTGGCCCCCATCTGCACCGCAATGGCCGCGCCTTGGATAATTTCGGCAGCAGCATCTCCTACCATATGCGCCCCCAGTACCTTATCCGTGGGCTGGTGGACGACCAACTTCATCAGGGTGCGGGCCTCCATGCCGGGGATGGTGTAGTACATGGGCCGGAAGCGGGATCGGTAGATTTTGATGTTCTCCTCGCCGTATTTGGCTTTGGCCTGTTCTTCGGTCATGCCCACAGTGCCCATTTCGGGGGTGGTGAAGACGGCGGTGGGCACAATGGCATGGCTCATCAGACCGGGCTTGTTGCCAAATTCGGTGTCGGCAAAGATGCGCCCTTCCTTGATGGCCACGGGGGTGAGGTTGACCCGGCCAGTGACATCACCTACGGCAAAGATGTGGGGCACGGCGGTACGGTGGTGTTCATCGACGACGATGGCCCCGTGGTGGATTTCGACGCCCGTCTTCTCCAGACCGAGACCCTGAACATTGGGGCGGCGTCCGGTGGCAGCAAGGCTGACGGCATCGGCGAGGATGTGCTCTTGCTTTTCAGGAGTGGCGAGGGTGACATCCACCCCCGTTTCGGTTTTGTGGATAGCGATCAGTAAAGCGGGCATAGTGGGGGAACAACTGCACTGAGGATTTGTCCAGCATCGTTCCGTAGATGCCGTTGAGGCGGGTGACTTCCGTATCCAGCGCTTTGACCAGGGTAGGCCAATCGAAATGACGTTCGCCCACCGTCCAGCCGTAGCCCGCCGCCGCCTCAAACTGGTCAGGGAAATGGGAGGCGTAGACCATCAGCTTTTTGGGCACACAGCCCCGGTTCACGCAGGTGCCGCCTAGGCGTCCGGCCTCGGCAAGACCCACCTTGGCCCCATACTCAGCGGCCCGACGGGCGGCGGCAATGCCCCCAGACCCGCCCCCAATCACAAACAAATCAAAATCGTAGGCCATGGTGCTATCCCCTGGGTTGTTCACACTGTCGTCTAGTGTATCGAGGTTGGCGGGGGCCAATGGGATTAGTTCGGCACAATCTCGGTGACGACCTGTCCACCGTTCTCAGACCCGCCATCCACCGTAAACAAACCCTCCTGCAAGCGGCCAATGCCCCGACTGCCGTTGAGGTTGAGGCTGGGACTGACCTGCTGATAGTTCACTTGCCCCTCCGCCAGCAGGGTTTGGCTAGGAACCGTCCAGGTGAGTTGATCGGTGGTGAGGCGCGATTGGGGCTGTTGGCGCACAGCAACGACCTCTTGGCGGACGATAATCACCTCGTCAGCTAGGTTCATGGTGCCTTGGCGGGCCGTCACCACGAGGTTCTCGGTGGGATGGGTCACCGTCAAGGGTTGGTTGAGGTGGATTTGGCCCTCCGCCACCCGCCACTCCAGTTCCTCACTGCGGGCGGTGAGGGGAATTTGTAAAAGCTGCATCGTCACCGATCCCTGGAGGGTGGCCACGTTGTCGCCGAGGTTCACCTGCCCCCGCTGCCCCTGCACCACTTCGGTGATGGTGGTGTCTTTAAATTGTTCGATGCGTAGGGGTTCGGGGCTGTCAATGCGCTCCCGATCCCAGTCCCAGGCGAGTTGTTGGGCTTGCAGTTTCAGCCAGGGTTCGGTGCGGGGGTCTTCCACCACCGTGTTGGCGATGACGTCGCCGATCAGTTCCATCCGATTTTCGCGGTTAAACACCCGGAACTCGTTCGCCGTAGCCCGCAGTTGGGGATGGCTTCCAGTCACGTCCCGGCGCAGCACGAGGACGTCCTCCTGGGGTCGCCATTCCATTTCCTGCCCGCGTAGGATAGCCCCATTTTGGACACCCTTGGCTACAATGTTGCCGCGCAAAATGATGGTGTTGCCGTTGTCGCGCATTTCCCCGCTGTCAGCGGTGACGTTGTAGATCACCTCACCGTCTTGGAACAGTTCGCCATCAGGCCGGGTAAAGGTCGCGATGGAGCGATCCGGGCTATAGGTAGCTTCCTCAGCCTTCACCCGCCACAGCGGCTTCCCGTTTTCATCGGGTTGCTCCAGGGTCACATTGCGCAGGGTCAGCCCAGTTTCTACCCCCTCCTCCGGGGCTTCCGGCGGCGGCGGCGCAAGCGGCCCAATCCCCAGCCAGTATGCGCCCAGGCCGAGCACAGCCACGACTGTCCCCCCAATGGCAATCTGTCGTGCCTTTACCATCGTGCCTTTACCATCGTGCCTTTGCTAGGGCCGCCCCTACTCCTCGTGTGATCGTTCCCTATCCTAGCCCCTGGTGCCCGTCTCTGGCGGAAGGTCTTCGGTGCTGGCCACGCCGGGGGTGAGGGGGCGATAGGTGTAGTTGTGCTGGGGGGCGCGGGGATTTTTCTTGATGTCGTCCTTTACCAGTTCTAGGTCAATGTAGCGGTCGGCCACATTGATCAGACTGTCGCTGGTCATGGAACGCAGGCTGACGACCTCGATCCGTGCCCCCCGGTAGCTGGCGGCATCGGCGGCGTAGGCCAAATCGCCATCACCACTCACCAACACGGCGGTGTCGTAATAGTCCACTAGGGCGACGAGATCGACGGCAATTTCCACATCTAAATTGGCCTTTTTAGAGCCATCGGGCAATTGCACCAAGTCCTTCGCAATGACGCGATAGCCGTTGCGCCGCATCCACAGCAAAAAGCCCTGCTGTTTTTCGTTGTTGCGATCTACTCCGGTGTAGAAAAATGACCGAAACAGGCGCGATCCAGCGGTTAATTTACACAGAAGCTTGGTGTAATCAATTTCAATGCCCAGTTGCAGGGCGGCATAGAACAGATTGGATCCATCAATAAAAATCGCGACTCGGCCTCGATTGCCAAGTACCTGTTCGGGGGTAAAAATGGCGTCTTCACTAATCAGAGAATGGGAATCTAACATGGGCGTTTTATCCAGTGGTGTTAAACAAGTGTGTGTTAAAGGGTCTTTTATGGGGTTTAAGGGACTGATCTCAGGGGGCCGATCTCAGAGTTTGAAAAGTCTTGTTGACGGTAGCAAAGGTGGGGACTTAGGGGGATTGGCGGGTGACTAAAGCTACAGTGAATCACGTTTCAAACGCCCTCTCAGGGGGCTGGTGGGGCAGTTCCTAGGGGAATCTTCGGCATTTTTGGCATCTTGTCATCTATGGAAATTGGCTAGGCGGTGGCTTCAGGTAGTTCAATGCGCTGGAAAATGGGCTGGGCGTCCCCGAGGGGTTGCCCGGAAGGCAGTACTCCCCAGGTAGACTGTTCCGCAAAGGACAATTGATCGCCGATGGTGCGCTGGTTAAAATTCACCGCATAGCCAAGCTGACGATAAATCTCATTGCTGAGGCCGGGAACCACGGGGGACAGCAGGTAGGCCGCTAAGCGCACCGACTCCAGAACGGCGTAGAGTACCGATTCGGTCTCCGCCTGTTTGCCCTGCTTAAAGCGGCTCCAGGGGGCTTCTTCATCGAGAAACTTATTGCTGGCCTGAACCAGCGCCAACACTGCGCTACAGGCTTGGCTAAATTTCAACTGTTGATAGGCCTCGGCAACGGTGTTTCCCAGGGTTTCCCCCATGCTCTTTAACCGATGATCATCCGTTAAAGCCATAGGATCGGCAGAGGGTACCTTTCCTCCACAATAACGCGCCGCCATCTTAATGGTGCGATTTAGCAGATTTCCTAAATCATTGGCCAAATCAGCATTGAGAACATTGATAAATCGGGTTTCGTTGAAGTCCCCATCTTTGCCAAATTCAATCTCCCGAAGGAAATAATAGCGAACGGCGTCCGCCCCATATTTATCAACTAATTCCACAGGATCGAGGGTATTTCCGAGGCTTTTGCCCATTTTTAGGCCATCTTTGGTTAAAAAGCCGTGGCCAAACACCCGACCGGGCATGGGTAATTCCGCCGACATCAGCATGGCGGGCCAATACACGGCATGGAATCGTAGAATATCCTTACCAATCAGGTGAATGTTAATCGGCCACCACGTTGCAACGGCCTCCGCTAGGTTAGGATCCTCGCCGGACTCTTGTAGGGCGGTCACATAGCCCAACAGCGCATCAAACCAGACGTAAAGCGTGTGATCGGGATCCGTTGGCACCGGAAAACCCCAGTCTAAATTGACGCGGGAGATGGAAAAGTCTTGCAGACCCCGTTTGACAAAGCTCAGGACTTCATTGCGGCGGGTTTCCGGTTGGATGAAATCAGGCCGTTCGGCGTAGAGTTGTTCCAGCTTTTCCTGGTAACTAGAAAGCCGAAAGAAATAGTTCTGCTCGTCCCGCCATTCCACGGTTTTGTTGGGGTGCAGGGGACAGCGGTGGTCGTCGAGCAAGTCCCGTTCTTCTTTAAATTCCTCGCAGGAGACACAGTACCAGCCCTGCTGCTGTCCTTGGTAAATGTCCCCCTTTTCCCACACCCGCTGAAAAAACTCCCGCACAATCCCCTCATGGCGCGGCGATGTGGTGCGAATAAATCGATCCCATTGAATATTCAACTTCTGCCAAAGGCTTTCAAATCCGGCCACCACTTGATCGCAGTGATCCTGGGGTGAAATGCCCCGTTCCTCGGCAGTGCGGAGAATTTTTTGGCCGTGCTCGTCGGTGCCCGTAATCATCAGCACGGGCCGCCCCGTCAGGCGATGGAACCGAGCGACCACGTCCGCCGCAATGGTGGTGTAGGCGCTGCCAATGTGGGGCAGATCGTTGACGTAGTAGAGCGGGGTGGTAATGGCGAAGGGGGCAGCGTTGAAGGTCATAGAACGGTGTGTAAAGGTGAGCCTTCGGGCCGTTGAAGACCCGGTTTAGGCGGTGCTTGTCTCTCTGCCCTAGGCAAAAGCACTCAAGCCGCCAAAAGGCCATCATACAAGGAACCCGAACCCCTTGCCTAATCAGGCATTAAAGGGGATGAAGGTGAGATCGGTCGGCTACAGTGTAGCCCCTGTTTTGGCGGCGTCTACCCCAGTGCCCGGAAGATTTAACCATTGCACCGCCATCCCCGGCTAGAATGGGGGTGTCGAAATGCTTCATACTTTGTTACAACAAGTAGAGATGTTGGGTTGGTATTAACCTCTATGTTCGGCGGCTTTACCAGGTTCCAGCCAAACGCAGCGAACGATTTCGGCGAACGGATGATCAATTCCGTGGTCACGCAGTCCCTTCGGCACATGTTTAGCCGCAGCGATTCCATTGATGTGGCGGTGCGCTGTTCGCCCTCTAGCAAACTCTTGCAGGGCACGGTGGATAGTTTCCGCATGGAAGGACGCGGACTGGTGATTCGCAATGAGTTTGAAACCGCAGAGATGATGTTTGAAACCGATGCGGTCTCCATTGATGTGGGGGCGGCCATCGGCGGCAAAATTCGCCTGCGCCAGCCCACCCAGGCCATCGCCCAGGTGATCCTCACTGAAGATGCCATCAACCGCGCCTTTGGGGCCGACTTGGTGCGCCAACACCTAGAGGGCGTGGACGACGAAGTACTCACCAACCTCTCTGGGGGCGAACCGCTCACTTTCCGCGACATTCACATTACCCTCCAGCCCGATCAGCAGGTGACGATTGCCGCCAAAACCGACCTGCCCAACAAAAAAGACGTGCCGATCCAGCTCACGGCCACCATCACCGTAGAAAAGCGGCGGCGGATTATCTTTGCCAATGCCGAATTTTTGGCCGACGGCATCCCCGACACGGTTCAATCCCTCTCCGCCATCCTCACCCAGGGCTTTGCCACCATCCTCAACCGCATGGTAGATCTAGAACGCTTTAACCTGGATGGCGTACTGCTGCGGGTCAACCGTCTGGAAACCAAGGGCAATCACCTCGTCTTCAGCGGCTACGCCCAAATTGACCATTTCCCTGGGATGGCTTAACGATCCCCTGGTAAGCGGGCCGAGGGTTTCGCCTATCCTGAAGGAAAGCCCACGGCTCCATTTTCTTGCGCTATGAAAAGCCAACTCCTCAACCTCACCTACGAAATTGAGCTACAGCCCGGTGAAACCTTTGTCTTTCCCGACGACTGGAAGCCATCTTTAGGGGCTGGACGCTGGAAAATCACCATCGAACCTGTGCCTAACCAGGAACCTGACGCCACGGATCCACGAGACCATAGCGCCTTCCTAACCAGCTATGTTGATGAGGATGAAGGACTTTATGATCATCTCGGCGGGTGAATTTTGGCTGGCTGACATTCCCTTTACCAACGGAAAAGCCTCAAAGAAACGGCCTGTTTTGGTGCTGTGGCTAGATGGCTTTGATGTTGTTGTTGCGGCTGTGACCTCAGCCCCGCCTCGTACTCAGACCGATGTTGCTTGGCAGGACTGGGAACAGAGTGGATGGCGTGTTCCTTCTACTGTTCGTCTGTCTCGCTTGGATTGCCTGGAACAACGGTTACTGATCGTCCAGATGGGGAAAGTGATGGCCCATGATGCAGCCCGGATTAAAGCGACCTGGCAAGAAAATATCACCCTGCAATTTTGATAGCGACGAGATAATTGGTGAGATTGGTGGAAAATTAGACGATCACCGCATTCGAGAACAGGTCAATCCCCACCCCTAGGATAGTTCTGGGCGATGGAGTGGGCTAAGATAACCGAACAGCGGGATTTTTATCTCGCTAGAGTTTTATTGAGGCAGACACCGCAGCTATGGCCATTGCTCCCATCATCACCGCCCCTGAGGACTTTACGCCCCCCGCCCTGGCCCCATGGGAGCCCCTGCCGATGAACCGCCCTCTGCTGCTGGTGGGCCACGGCAGCCGTGATACCGATGGCCGGGATCGGCTCCT
>JALQST010000169.1 GCA_023264315.1 Nodosilinea sp. BSH.14 | reverse complement strand
CCATTTGGCGGCCTTCAAAAGGCTAGAACCCTTGAGATCACGTTGCCACTCCCAGAAAAATCTGTATTTTTCGAGGTGCCCCTGAGAATTAACACCCTAAACGAGGTAAATGCCGATGGCAATCTGAATGCCCTGCTGAATTCGCTGAAGTGATTGCTTGCTAATACTCCCATAGGGGCCTTGTTCTAGATAAATCTGCCGCACCGCCAAAATATTGTCACAGGTAGCCAGGGAATCTGCATCTACCCCCCCTTCGCCCGCAGGCACAAGAATTCTCGTTGGGGTTTCGCCACTGCTGGTATCGCTGGTAAACGGCACCACCAACACCGTGCGGCTCATCTCGTTACGAAGATTCATGGAAACGACCACCGCTGGCCGTTTTTTTGTATCGCCTAAGATACGGAGGGCTTTGACCAGGTAAATCTGGCCCTGCCGGGGGTAAGAGAGCGTCATTGCCTAGAGCCCTTCTGCGTCTAGGGTTTCCTCAAGCTGCTGCTGGGCCAAGGTGGCCCATTGCTCTTCCGTCTCAATATCGGCTTGGCTACGGTTTTGGTAATATCGTCGTAATTGATCCTCGATCTTTTGTACCCGCCACAGCCGTAGGGCTTCTTCAATCACCGCCGAACGATTGTCAGAACACTGATCGATGGCCTCCAGCAGGTCAGCATCTATCGTTACCGAAACCCGCCGCTTGTTTGGTACAGGTGCCATAGTTACAGCCACACCCAAAATAGGATAATGAGTAATACTTCTAATCCCATTATGGAGTAGTTTTCCTTAGCCATGACCACCCCCACCTACTGGCTCTGCCTTTTCAACGCCACCACCTGGCAAGAGTTTTGTGATGCCGGGGGCACCGTGATGGGCTTTCCCGAAACCCGCCGCAACACCATCAAACGCATCAAACCGGGCGACTACCTCATGGGCTATATGACCGGGGTTTCTAAATGGATGGCGGTGCTAGAAGTCACCTCCGAGCCCTACCTCGACAGCGACACCAAAATCTGGAAGCAGGCCAGCTTTCCCTGCCGGGTCAAGGTCAACGTGGTCGATCACCTCGATGCCGAAACGGGGGTTCCAGCCCTCTCCCTCAGCCAGCAAATGCGCCTGTTCGACCATCTCAAATCGCCCAACTGGGGCCTGCTATTTAGAACCGCCCCCCGCGAACTGCACCCCAGCGATGGGGAACTGTTGAGGAAGGCAATTGCCGAAGCCCATGCAATCTCTCAAACAGCACCCTAGCGAGATTCTGTGACCCAGCCGGTTTATCTCACCCCCGATCACCCCAGCTATCCAACCGGGCTGAGGACGACGTTTCCTGCGGGTCAGGCTCCTACCCTTAGCCTTCTGGGTGATCAGAATCTGCTGAATCAACCCGCTCTCGCCCTATTCTGCTCGGTCAAATGTCCCGGCGACCTTATTCTCAACACCTACGACCTAGCCCAAGCTCTACGAGCAGCCAACATCTCGGTGATGAGTGGCTTCCATTCGCCCATGGAAAAAGAGTGCCTACGGTTGCTGTTGCGCGGCACCCAGCCTGTGCTACACGCCCCCGCCCGCAGTTTGGAAGGGATACGCCTTTCCCCGGAGCAGAAAAAGGCGATTCAGACCGGGCGATTACGCGTGCTGTCTCCCTTTCCAGCACCCCAACGGCGAGCCACGGCGGCCCTAGCGGAGAAACGAAATCAGATGGTGGGGGCGATGGCCTTGGCTTCATTCATGGCCTACGCCTCTCCCGGAGGCAAAACCGAGGCTTTTGCCCAAAACCTGATAGCCCAGGGCAAACCCCTCTTCACCTTCGAGAGCCCCAATACCGAAAACCTGCTGGCCCTAGGCGCAAAAGCTGTCACCTCCGCAACAACCCCTTCCCACTGGCACAGCCTTCTCTTCGACTCCAGCCTGTGACCAAAAACTAGCGGGTTTCAAGCCCTGTCCTTTAGGGCACAAGGATAATACCATCCAACTAGCGGTGGGACACACCGACTTCAATGGGCGTGTGAGCCAGTGTAAGACCCCAGTCGGGGCCGTTGGCGATGATCCGTCTACTCATCAGGAGTCCGTCAACAGCGGGCAGACTGGGAATCCTCGACCTAAAAGGACGAGGAGGATGTCAATTTTCGGGCCTGAGCATTCGGCAGGCTTACCTACAAGACGTGACCCTGCACCGGGCTAACTTTGCCGGGGCCACCTTTGACCAATGCCCCTTTGCGGCCACCTTTGGCGGCGTGACCTCGGTGGCCTTTAGCCCCCTAGGCGACGACGCTTCCTTTGGGAACGGGCAAACCCTCGCCACCAGCGACACGGCGGGCGGCATTCAGCTTTGGCAGATGGCGGATGGCCAACAGTTGAAGCTGTTTAAGGGACACAATAGCTGGGTGTGGCAGGTGGCCTTTAGTCCGGTGCATCCCATGTTGGCCTGCGGCGGCCAAGACCACCAGGTGCGGCGGTGGGATCTCCATTTGGACGAATGTCTACGCGTGTTGACCGAGCATCGGGGCATTGTCACCGCCGTGGCCTTTAGCCCCGATGGCCGCACCCTCTACAGCGGCGGGGCCGACAAGCTGATCAACGTTTGGGATATGGAGGCAGGCCGTTGCACCGCCACCTGGACAGGCCACCAAAGCTGGGTGTGGTCGTTATCACCAGCCCTACCAGGGCAATGGCCGCACTAATCGACAGTGCCGCCGAAATACCCCCTACCCACTTGATCACGTCCCACGTCCGGTCTTCCCACGTGCGGCCACGGTCTTGATCTTCCCGCATTTTGCCCTGTGCTTCCCGCATCTGGCCCTGTTCTTCTCGCATTTTGCTTTGTTCTTCCCGCATCTGGCCCAGATCAGTGGCCAGCTTCTCTAGGGTGGCTTCTATCCGGTCTAGGCGGTCATTACTCAGGGTCATGGTCGGTAGAGATGAGCCTTTAGACTGGTTTCGTGGTTTTACCCCGGCCCATCGTCAAGGGGTGGATTTGTAACGGTGTGTGAACATTAAGCTGCGTGAACGACTGGGCCAGAATTGGCTAGGCCATGACCGAATGTGTTACCAGTAGGGATACTGGCGGAATGCCTGTGCTGCTTGGCTGAAGCACTTTTCGGCCAATTGTTAAAACGTGAATTTAAACCGCTTTAAACCCTTTGAGTTCATGCCAGTTGCTTCTTACTGCTTGCCTAGCCGCCAGGATTTACAAGCCGTCCAGCCCTTTATGAACGAATGTTTAGCGCGGGTGGCCCAGGGGCCGCAGGTGGCCAGCCTCAGCTTTGCCATCCCCGCCATCGACCCGCTGCTGGCCTTGGCTCCCTTGGCCCATCGGCAGGGGTATCACCTTTATTTAGAGCATCCGGCGGAACAGGAGGCCGTCGCCGCCTTTGGTAGTGCGGTGGCGGGCCAGTTTGTCGGACGGGATCGCTTTGCCTCCACCCAGCGGTTCATCGAAACCTGGAAGCAAAATCTCCAGTGCTATCAAGATCCAGCGTTGGCGGGGATGGCCCTAGCCCCTCGGTTCTTCTGCAACTTTAGCTTTTTCTCCCAACCGCCCCAGGGCCAGTTGGATTTTCCGGCGGCGATGGCGGTGTTGCCCCAGTGGCAAGTGTGGCGGCAGGACGGCCTCCATATCCTGACCGTCAACCTGGTGATGAACGCTGAAACGACCCTGCCCAGCGTCCTCAAAACCCTAGAGGAACGGCTGGATACCGTCCAAGCCTTGCCCCACCGCTATCCCAACCCCAACGCTTCTCCCCGATTCCTAGGTTTGGGGGAGCTAACCACTTGGCCCGATGCCCAGGCCAGCCACCATTTTCAGGACTCCGTGGCCCAGGCTCTCCGCCACCTGGATCGGCAGGTGCAAAAAATCGTCCTGGCCCACGCCTTTGATATGGTGCGCGAGACGCCCTTTCAAGTGTTGCCCTCCCTGGCCAAGCTGCGCCAGCGCTACCCCGATTGCTACACCTTCGCCGTGGGCAATGGGCGGGGGACGACCTTCATGGGAGCTAGCCCCGAACGGCTGCTGAGCATCACCCAAGGGCAGTTGCTCACCGATGCCCTGGCCGGATCGGCTCCCCGGGGTCGCCATGCCCAGGAGGATCGGCAGTTGGCCCTCCAGCTTTTGCACAGCCCCAAGGAGCAGGGGGAACACCAGCTTGTGGTGAAGTTTTTGCATCAGCAATTGCGCGGCCTAGGGCTGCGGCCCCAATCCCCCAGCCGCCCCACCTTGTTGAAGCTGTCGAACATTCAGCACCTCCATACCCCCATCCAGGCGCGGATTGCCAGCCAAATTCACCCCCTGCATCTGGTGGAAGCCCTGCACCCCACCCCCGCCGTGGCCGGAGTGCCCACCGCCGCCGCCTGCGACCACATCCACCGCTACGAGCGCTTCGACCGAGGGCTCTATGCCGCACCCCTGGGCTGGGTGGGGGCCAATGGCGACAGCGAGTTCATCGTCGGCATTCGCTCGGCCCTAATTAACGGCAACTGGGCCAGACTGTACGCCGGGGCTGGTATTGTGGCAGGATCTGACCCAGCGCGGGAATGGGCGGAAATCACCCTCAAATCCCGTGCCCTGGGCGAATCCCTGGTGTAGTGCGCGGCCTCCATGACCTTCGATTGTCGCAATACCAATACCCTCTGGGCCTCGGTGCTGGCGGGCACCCTGGCCCGGTTGGGCCTGTCCACGGCGGTGATCTCCCCCGGCTCCCGCTCCACGCCCCTCACCGTTGCCTTGGCCAGCCACCCCCAAATTGAAGCCATCCCCATTCTGGATGAACGCTCCGCCGCCTTTTTCGCCCTCGGCATCGCCAAACGCACTGGGCAACCCGTCGCCCTCGTCTGCACCTCCGGCACCGCTGGGGCCAACTATTTCCCAGCCATCATCGAAGCCAGGGAAAGCCAGGTGCCGCTATTAGTCTTCACCGCCGATCGCCCCCCCGAACTGCGAGACTGTGCCTCTGGCCAAACCATCGACCAACAGAAACTCTTTGGCGATTTCCCCAACGCCTACACCGAACTGGCCATCCCCGCCGCCGATCTCGCCCTCCTGCACTACCTCCGCCAAACCCTGGTGCAGGCATGGCGACAGAGCCTCTATCCCAGCCCTGGCCCCGTCCACCTGAATTGTCCGTTTCGCGATCCCCTCGCGCCGATTAGTGATGGCTCCGTCGATCACCTGCGGGAGGGTTTGAATGAGGATTTTTGGAGGGGGTTAGTGCCTGGTGGCCAAGATAGACCTCACCCCCTCAGTCCCCTTCTCCCTGGGGGAGAGGGGGAGGCCGGAGTGGCCAAATCTTCAACCTCAGGTGAGTCTAATTCGACTGCATCTAGATCCCCTCTCCCTAGGGGAGAGAGGCTGGGGGTGAGGGCTAAGTCTATGCCGCCCAGCGTTTCCCTCACCGCCCATATCCCCGCCAATCTCCTATCGACCTGGCAAGCCTGGGAACGGGGTCTCATCATCGCTGGCCCTGCCCAGCCTGTGGATGCTGAGGGTTACTGTCAATCCGTTACAACCCTCGCTCAAAGCCTAGGATGGCCTGTGTTGGCGGAAACCTTATCGCCGCTGCGCCATGCCGCCAAGCAGAATCCTTACCTGATCACCACCTACGATGCCATTTTGCGCCAAGAGGCTTGGGCGGCGGACTTGCGGCCTAGCCAGGTGATTCAACTTGGGCCGTTGCCGACGAGTAAGATACTGCGCCAGTGGCTAGAGCGTCATGATCCTCACCGCTGGGTAATCGATCCCTCCCACCGCAACCTCGACCCCCTGCATGGCCTGACGACCCACCTACCGCTGACGGTGGCGGACTTGGCGGCAAACCTATCGGCAAGCTTGTCAGGAAATGGAGCGAATGTTGACCCAATCGCCGATTCACCCAGCCCTAACACGGCCTACATGAATCTGTGGCTGTCCCTGGAGCGCAAGGTGCGGCAACGGTTGGATCGGTCCCTAGGGGAAATGACGGACTGGTTTGAGGGCAAAGTCCCCTGGCTGATGGGCCAGCACCTGCCCCAGGGAACGGCGGTGGTGATTGCCAACAGTATGCCCATTCGCGATGCAGAATGGTTTTGCCCCCCGAATCAGCGCCACCTGCGAATTTTCTGCAACCGTGGGGCCAACGGCATTGACGGCACCCTCTCCACCGCCCTCGGCCTTGCCCATGGCGGTGTGCCCACGGTGCTGCTGACGGGGGATTTGGCCCTCCTCCACGACACCAACGGCTGGCTAAACCTGCCCCAACTGCAAGGGCATTTGACCGTGGTGCTAATCAACAACCAGGGCGGCGGCATCTTTGAAATGCTGCCCATTTCCCAATTCGAGCCCCCCTTTGAGGACTTCTTTGTCACCCCCCAAACGGTGGCCTGGAACTACCTCTGCGCTGCTTACGGGGTGAACTACGAACGCATCAAAACCTGGAGCCAACTACAATCTCGTCTGCAATTTTTGCCCAGCCACGGGGTGCGTGTCCTAGAGGTGCGCTGTGATCGCAAAGCATCCACCCAAATTCGCCAAGCTCTGCTGCAAGGTCTGGCTTTACAGTCTAATGGATAGTTCCTGAGTTATTCCAGTCGATTACTTGCATAGGAAACGATAGTCTACCGCCATGTAAAACGCATTCCTCAATCAACAGGATGCCCTCAGCCAGTTTATCTTGCTGGATAGAAATGCTTCTCTTATTGTCAATAGTTTGACGTTGCATCTTCAGATCGTCGTCAATCTTTTTAAGCTTTCCCTTCAGTGCTGGAATAATTCTACCGACATCAGCAATTCTCATTTTGGCAAATTGGCCGTTCACCCTGAGCCTGTCGAAGGGTGAAACGGCGGTGAAAA
>JALQST010000168.1 GCA_023264315.1 Nodosilinea sp. BSH.14 | reverse complement strand
GGCGATGTTGCAGCACCAGGTCGAAGGGCACGTATTCCGCCAGCACCTCGTCGGGGATGGTGGCGATTTTCTGCACCTCATGGGATGTGCGGAAGCCATCGAAAAAGTGCAGGAAGGGAATGCGCGATTCCAGGCTGGCCCGAATCGCAATAGCCGCCATGTCCTGAGCTTCTTGCACAGAGTTGGAGCAGAGCAGAGCGCAACCCGTGGCCCGCACCGCCATGATGTCGCTGTGATCACCAAAGATAGAAAGTCCTTGAGCAGCTAGGGATCGCGCCGCTACGTGGATCACCGCCGAGGTCAGTTCCCCCGCAATTTTGTAGAGGTTGGGGATCATCAACAGCAACCCCTGGGAGGCGGTGAAGGTGGTCGTCAACGACCCCGCTTGCAGCGCCCCATGGACGGCTCCAGCCGCTCCGGCCTCGCTCTCCATTTCCACCACCGAGGGCACCGTGCCCCAAATATTGGGCTGGCTCACCGAGGCCCAGGCATCGGCCCACTCACCCATGGGTGAGGAGGGCGTAATTGGGTAGATGGCGCAGACTTCGCTAAGACGGTAGGCCACCTGGGCGACCGCCTCATTACCGTCTAGGGTGACAAACGCTTGATTTTCCATTGCGATCCCCTTGGGACTAGATGACTATGGCTCAGACCAACAACCGGAGGGCATCTGAACCGCGAACCCCTGACCAAGCTTGTGATGGCGCAGGGCAAAATTGACCAAATCCGCACTAAAATCCCAACTAAAACCAACGTTGATAGACCGCATGAGCGTCTTACTTTTTCAACTTAGGTCTTGTTTAAGTTGGCCTATTTCCTAAGAAATCCTTAACGAAAAGACATTTATTTTTTGAATGTGCTATGGCAGTTTGTCGAGATTAAAATCGGCATGAAACTCGTCACAACAGTTCTATCTTGACACTGCTTTTTATCCTAGTCGTCGGTTTTTAGGCAAACTTTACTAGGGCGTTGAAGCCTTGCCAGATCGGCTATTGTCTCCCTAAATAGAACTACGGTAGGCGGCGGGTGATCGTTTCCTGAAGGAAACATTGAATCCGCAACAAGGATTAAGAGAATATTAAGAAGAATCGAGCAATGCCTAATCTAAGCACTGGTTTTTCGAGATGGAGGTCGAATCCCTAAAAACTTTAGTTTTTCACTCCCCAGGCGACTTAAATCACAACCTTTTGAAATAATTCGCAAGCTGACTTAAACTTCCTTGGCAACCTGCTACTTCAGCTTTACGATTCGTAGGATTTGTTCAGTCTCAGGCACTCCACCAACCCGCGATACTGCATGGAAACTAGGCCGAGGGCCAAGGATGGGTGTAGGGTGAAGAATGGCGAGTGATAGGGTAGCCGATTCAGGCGGCCCATGGCTAGAGATTGTTGAGGAGGTGGCGATGTTTTCCCAACCTACGCGCAAACGGTTTGGTCAGCATTGGCTCACCAGTGAGAAGGTGCTGCGTCACATTGTGGCAGCGGCGGCGGTGACGGATCGGGATATTGTGCTGGAAATTGGCCCCGGCACCGGAGTGTTGACCCAATCCCTGCTGCCCCTAGCCCAGGCGGTGGTGGCGGTGGAAATTGACCGGGATCTGTCCCGTCGGCTGTCCCAGAAATTCGCCCAAACGCCGAACCTGCACCTGATTGAAGGGGATTTTCTGGCCCTGGACGACACCGCCCTGGAACTCCCGACGCCGCCCCTGCTGGAGTCCGTGCGGTCTCGCCCCAACCAGGTAGTGGCCAACATTCCCTACTACATCACGGGGCCAATTTTAGAAAAACTCCTAGGTACCATCGCCCACCCCAACCCCCAGCCCTACGACAGCATTATCTTGCTGGTGCAGAAAGAAGTGGCGGAACGGCTCTACGCTCAGCCGGGAAGTCGGGCCTTTGGGGCGCTCTCCGTGCGGGTACAGTATTTGGCCGATTGCGAACTGGTTTGCCCGGTTCCCGCCAAAGCCTTTCAGCCGCCCCCCAAGGTGGATTCCGCCGTGGTGAAGATCACCCCTCGCCCCCTGCCCGTGGTCGCTGAATCGCCGGATGATTTGGATCAACTGGTGCGGCTGGGCTTTGCCAGCAAGCGCAAAATGCTGCGCAACAACCTCAAGGCCACCGTAGATCGGGATCACCTCCTCGCCGTGATGACCAAACTGGCCATCCCCGACAATGCCCGCGCCGAAGACCTGGATGTGCCCCAGTGGGTGGCCCTCAGCAATCGCTTAAACCAATCGTGAGGCAAGTTGTCTGCCTTGCCTCGTTGAAGGCAGACAACCCAAGGCCGCGCCCCCAAGCTAGGGACGCGGCCTTGGGCATCATCGTGAAACCCGGACGAGCTAGCCGTGAATCACCGGTACTTGCAGGGTCACGGGGGTAACGTCACCCGCCGAGGCCAGGTCGAGGGGGAAGTTGTGAGCATTCCGCTCGTGCATCACTTCCATACCCAGGTTGGCCCGGTTGATCACGTCCGCCCAGGTGCCAATCACACGACCCTGAGAGTCGAGGATGGACTGGTTGAAGTTGAACCCGTTCAGGTTGAACGCCATGGTGCTGATGCCCAGCGCGGTAAACCAGATGCCAATCACAGGCCACGCACCCAGGAAGAAGTGCAGAGAACGAGAGTTGTTGAAGCTGGCGTATTGGAAAATGAGACGACCGAAGTAGCCGTGGGCCGCCATGATGTTGTAGGTCTCTTCTTCTTGGCCAAACTTGTAACCGTAGTTCTGAGACTCAGTCTCGGTGGTTTCCCGCACCAGAGAAGAGGTCACCAGGGAGCCGTGCATGGCGGAGAACAGAGACCCACCGAACACTGCCGCCACACCCAGCATGTGGAAGGGGTGCATCAGAATGTTGTGCTCCGCTTGGAACACCAACATGAAGTTGAAGGTGCCGGAAATCCCCAGGGGCATCCCGTCAGAGAAGGAGCCTTGACCGATGGGGTAGATCAGGAACACAGCGGTGGCAGCGGCCACGGGCGCAGAGTAGGCCACGCAGATCCAGGGGCGCATCCCCAGACGGTAGCTCAGTTCCCACTCACGACCCATGTAGCAGAAAACGCCGATCAGGAAGTGGAAAATCACCAACTGGTAGGGGCCACCGTTGTACAGCCACTCATCCAGGGAAGCCGCTTCCCAGATGGGGTAGAAGTGCAGGCCGATAGCGTTGGAAGAAGGCACAACCGCACCGGAGATGATGTTGTTGCCGTACATCAGGGAGCCAGCCACGGGCTCACGGATGCCGTCGATGTCCACAGGGGGAGCCGCGACGAAAGCGATGACGTAGCAAGCGGTCGCAGCCAGCAGGGTGGGGATCATCAGCACGCCGAACCAGCCAATGTACAGGCGGTTTTCGGTGCTCGTCACCCACTGACAGAACTGCTCCCAGAGGGAGGCAGATTGTTGCCGTTGGAGAGTCGTGGTCATAATTAAAAAATGAGTGCAGGTTTACAAGGTTTGCTTCCCGCAAGGGGTAGCGAGGTATGTATGTCCCTACCTTAACCGAACTGTAACGGTTTGTAAAGTAGTTAATTCATAAATCCCTAGCGTCAACCGTCGTCGTCAGATTCCTGGGGTGGCCTAGTAGCGGTTTCAATAATGGCAACCCCCATGCCACAATTGGCGCAACCCTTTAGGGTAAAGGAGAGGGGGAACGGTGGAGCGCTCGTCTCAGCCTGGGTCACATCGTGGTCACAATGCCGAACAGAACCCGGGCCAATATCTCAATCAATCGTTGGCGAAGCCTTCGCCAACTCCCCATCAGTTGCAGAGCATTAAGGCCCAGTTAGATTTGGTGCTGTTAGCTCTGGAGTCCCTAGTGGGTGTGGGTTCTGAGGCCATGTTAGCCATGGCGGCGGAGTTGGGTTTTTCGGATCTGCTGAGTGATCGGGTCAACCTATGGCGGCTGCGGCAGTCTAGCCCCCTGCGTAAGGGGCAGGGCCGCAAAAAGCTCGATATTGATGAGGCCCGCGCCTTGGTCTTGGTGATTACCCACTTGGCGCTGGCCCACCAGGCCACCATCCGCCAAGCCGTCACTCAGCTCGAGCAGGCCCTGGATCAGGGACGATCGCCCCACCGAGTGGCGATCCTGGGCAATTACCTCGATGCCTTCGCCAATGCTTACCAGGAGCGCATGGAGGCCGATGCAACCTCTACCCCAGATGATCTCAACCCCTTGGCCATGAAACTGCTGATCGATCTGGTGTTCTACAGCGGCTCAGGCGGCTCCCGAAAACTTTGGCTTGCCCTGCTGGATCGCTCCAAAACCTAGTTCCCGTCCCCTGACGCTCGACCCATGTCCCCTGTTGTTTCCCTATCCTCCTATCACTATGCCGCTGGGGCCTGGGCGCTGCGGCTAACGGGGCAGGCATCGTCCCTGAGTGCCTTGGCCGAGCGGGTGGTGCTGCGGCGGGTGCGGTTTGACCTGCGGTTGGAGGAAGAGGATGGCCCTGGGGATGTGGACACGGCTACCTTGGCCCGATCCCGTGAGACTGGTCTCAGTCGCACCGGGGTTAGCCCCATGTTTGAGCTGTCTGGGCCAGGATCAGACTTGGCGGATTTGACCCAGATGGTACGGGACTATGTCCAGCAGTATCTTGAGGATCATGGTCTAGCGCCCTCCCAGGGTGTCAGTCAGGGGCCGATGACCCTAACTCCGGTGGGCTTGACTCGGCATCGATTAACGGTGGTGGTGGTGGAGCAGACGGCAGCGGTAAACCTGTCCCTGCTTCAGTTGGCCGATTTGGCGGCGGTGCTAGCGGAGGCTGAACAGTCCGTGGACTGGCTCCCTGAGGCGATGGTGGCCTCGCCTCGGCAACGGTCGCAGCCCCGGCTGCTCCTGTGGGCGGGGTCGGTAGCGGCGGTGCTGGTGGCAGCGGTGTTGGGGAGTCAGTGGTTGGGCCAAGCGCCCCCAGCGCTGGTGCAGTCTCCCACGCCGACGGCAGAACGCCTACCGACGCCGGATGATCGGGCGGCTGGCGGGGGCGCTCAGACGGAGGTTTTCCCTGAGGATTCGCCGTTAGAGGGGCGTCCTGGGGGGCTGCCGCCGGGGGATATTGCAGCGGACGGAGCAACTACCGCTGGGACTGACGCCGGTGAACCGGGTGCGCCTAGGGCAGGACTGCCTGTTGTACCCCAGCCGCCGATCCCGCGTACTTCGCCGATCCCACCCCCTCGACCCACCGCTGAGTCTGGTATGGCTCGGGACGTTGATCCTCGGCCTGTGCCCTCGGGAGTCCCCACGGGTTCCCCCAGCCCCCCAGCGCGATTACCGGAGGGGGGGGTGGCCCCATCGCCCTCGGCTAATGCTTCACCCACGGCCCCCAGCCCTAGTCCGGAGCGTCAGCCCCCTCGCTCAGCACCGCTAATTGATTCAGCCCTGGCCCCAGCGGCGGCACCGTTTGAGACGGCACCCACCGATACGGCAACCCTAGAGGCCGGGGGGGGAGGGCTGGGCGCTGGGGCCGATGCATTGGAAGCCGTGCGTGTTGCCCTGGCACCCACCTGGCAGCCGATTCCGGGCCTTGCCTCGCCCCTGCGCTACCGTCTCACCCTAGGGCCAACGGGCATCGTCCTGGCCGTGAAACCCCTCACCGCTCCCTCGCGCCCCTACCTCAGTCGAGGCACCTTGCCCCAGGTGGGGGCGGTGTTGCTCAATGTGCGCCTGTCTGCGCCCCTTACGGTGGACGTTGACCTGTTGCCCTCTGGCGAGGTGCGGGTCTCGCCCAGTCCAGATGTCCAGCCCTAGGGCTACCATCCTCAGGACATCAACAGGCTTCCGAAAGACCTCACCCCCAACACGGATCTAGACCCGTGGGCAGTTTCCGCCATCACCGCCATCACCGCTGCCCCACATAGCAATAGGTGTTGAGATAGCCTCGGCCTTTGACCAAGACGCGCCCGGTGGCCTCAAAGTGGTAGAGGTGCTTTAGCATGACGCACAGCCCATCGATAACAAAAAATAGCCACCCTGGCGGTTGTTTGGGCCGATAAAACCAGCCCACTTGGAGCAGTTGCAGCACCACCGCCAGCAGGGCGCTGACTACGGTGGTCATGAGGCTGACCCAGGGAGCGAGATCGAGGGTGCGGGCCACCGCAATGGCGGCTAGAACGTCCACCCCAGGGCTCAGGATGAGTTCAGCAATTTGAAAGAGGCGCTGTTTGTAGCTGTCCTTCGAGAGCATCAACTCCGCCGCCGACCAACTGACTAATAGCCCAATCGACAGGGCCGTGGGTAGCCTAGACAGCAGGGGCACATTGGCCCAGAGCTTTTCCCCGGACATGAGGCCAATCACCAGCAGTGGCAGGGCCACCCGGAGCCCTGTGGCAGCGGCGATGGAAAGAATAGCGAGGATTTCCGTAATTAACATGGGCGCTGTCCCTATCCGCTGTTCAGCAGGGGCGGGGGGTAGGGTAGGGGTTATTGCCCGAGGGCGTGGGAGAGATAATCGGCGGTGGCTTGCACCACGGCCACGGCGTTTTCGTAGACCATGCGGGTTGGCCCCAGCACCCCCACCGTTCCTAGGGATAGGTCTTGCTTGGTGTAGTTAGACACCACTAAAGCACAGCCTTGCATTGGTTCAATGGGGTTTTCGGATCCGATCCACACGCGCACATTAGAGGGTGAGGGGAACGCGGCTGGGGGCTGAGCCCCAAAGAGGGGCCACAATTGAGCCTGCTCTTCTTCGAGCAGCCGCACAATAGACTGGATCCGCTGGGCATCGGCAAATTCGGGCTGGCGCAAGACCTCCGCCAGCCCACTCATCAGAATTTGGGTGGGGCTGGGGGATTGGGAACGCTGGGCGAGATCGATCAGGGCT
>JALQST010000167.1 GCA_023264315.1 Nodosilinea sp. BSH.14 | reverse complement strand
CCGGCCATCATCACCACCGAACTGGCCCCCACCCGCCTGCGGGGTCTGTGGCTACAACGGCAGCGCTGGAGCCAGGGCTGGCTGGAGGTGGCCGGTTTGTACCTGGGCCGAGTGGCCCGCACTCCCCACCTCGACCCGGTGCAAAAGGGCTATTGGCTGCTGATGCTGTTGTTTAGCCAGGGGTTTTACCTGCTGGTGTGGCAGGTGGTGCCGATGATGCTCAGCATCCACTTCAGCCTCTCGGATCGAGACCTCATGTTTGAGAACATCAACCTCGCCATGATGGGGCTATTGGCCCTCAGCACCTTGCTCCAGGTGGCCTTGGCCATGCGCTATCGGCCCACCTACTCCACCTACAGCCGCCGCCACGGGTTCTTTTACTGCCTGCTGTCCCCCGTCTATTTTTGGTTCAAGGTGGCCATCGGCATGGTGGCCCTGTACAACCATCTCTGCGGCAGCCGGGTGTGGCACGTCACCGCCCGCACCCCCCACCGTTCGGTGAAATGGTCGCAAGCCCAAGCTCCGGCCCCGGCCAAAACCCGGTAGCCTCAGGGGACGGCCCAGCCTAGGGGATGCCCTTGAGTTTCCCGTTAGCAAAAATCGGTAGGATAGAAACAAACCCTTCCTTCAGGAATTGCTATGGATTTGATTGCGCTCCAGGGCTGGCTGGACAATGCCTCCTTTGCGGTGCTGTTGGCCACCCTGCTGATCTACTGGTGTGGTGTGGCCTTTCCCCAGGCCCGCCTCCTACCCAGCCTTGGCACGGCAGGCATGGCCGTGGGCAACCTCACCATGGCGGCCCTGCTCATCGCCCGCTGGATTGAAGGGGGCTATTTCCCCATGAGCAATCTCTACGAGTCGTTGTTTGCCCTGGCATGGGGGATCACGGCCATGCACCTGGTGGCCGAGTACATGAGCCGTAGCCCCCTGGTGGGAGCCGTCACCGCCCCCATTGCCATGGCCATTACCGCCTTTGCCGCCCTCTCCTTACCCGACAATATGCAGGGATCGGAGCCCCTGGTGCCCGCCCTCAAATCCAACTGGCTGATGATGCATGTTAGCGTCATGCTGATTAGCTACGCCGCTTTGCTGGTGGGGTCGCTGCTGGCCATTGCCTTTCTCATTGTTACCCGGGGGCAAGCGGTGGAACTGAAGGGCAGTTCCGTGGGTACGGGCAGTTTCCGCGACCTCAAGGTGCAGCGGGCCAAGACCGCCCTAGCCCTAGAGAGCCAAGCCCCGAACGACATCACCCTGGGCGGCGGCGGCACAGCGGTGATGGAAAAAACCTCCGTGCCGCCAGCGATGGTCAGCCTCTCGCCCCAGCGCCTCACCCTGGCCGACACCCTCGATAACATCAGCTACCGCATGATTGGCCTCGGCTTTCCCCTGATCACCATCGGCATCATCGCCGGAGCCGTGTGGGCCAACGAAGCCTGGGGTTCCTACTGGAGTTGGGATCCCAAGGAAACCTGGGCGCTGATTACCTGGCTCGTGTTCGCGGCCTACCTCCATGCCCGCATCACCAAGGGCTGGCAAGGTCGCCGCCCCGCCATCCTGGCCGCCACCGGGTTCGCCGTGGTGTGGGTCTGCTATCTCGGGGTGAATATCCTCGGCAAAGGTCTGCACAGCTACGGCTGGTTTTTCTAGTGCCCTCCGGTCTGTCAAAGGGTCAGGAGACCTGCCCCCTACCGGAAACCAATACCGTAGGGGCGCGGTTTTCGCGCCCGATGCAGAATCTTTGGTCAGTCCACTCGATGCCGGTCTTAGATTGTCGTAACCCTATCCTCGGGATAACTCGCCTTGGCGAATGGCCGGATGGGTTCCACAATTTAAACTTTTCCCAAAGCTTTGACATTCCTTAAGCAATAACCGATAGGCTAATGGCACTCTTTCGCTGTAGTGGAGACATGCCATGAGTAGTTTTACGTCAGACCTATTAAGTCGAGACTATGAGGTAAAAATCGGTGAATATTTTGGCCGAGGCTGGGCCATCTTTAAGGAATTTGCCTGGGGCTACATTCTCTTTACCCTTGTCATCGGGATTCTGAGTGCTCTACTATCCCAACTACCGGCTCCCCTTGGCATCAAGGCGGCTGAAGGCGATTTCGCTGGCGGCAACTTGATTTTCAACATCATTTCGCCTGCTCTAGGTGCTGGATTCTATGTCGTTTCCTTTCAAATTGCCCGCAATCGCCCCAAAAATTTCAGTGATTTCTTCGGTGGATTTAAGAAATTTCTGCCGTTGTTTCTGACCTCTCTGGTTTCGACCATTTTCATTGCGATAGGGCTGATTCTCCTGATCATCCCCGGCATTTACTTAGCCGTGTCCTATATGTTCGCTCAGCTTTTTGTGATTGACAAAAACATGAACTTCTGGTCGGCCATGGACATAAGTCGTAGGCTGATTGGCCGCCGCTGGTTTTCCTTCCTGATTTTGGGTATTGTGCTGGGTTTGCTTGTGTTGGCAGGGTTCCTGCTCATCGGGGTTGGGGCATTAGTCACAATTCCCCTGTCCACCTGTGTGCTGGCGGCAGCCTATGAGGACATCGTTGGCCTGAACTCCGTGGCGGAAGAATCGGACGGTTCCTGGAACTAGCAGTGGCCTCAGATACGCCCATTTCCAAGGGCTTCAGCCGCCTGTGAATGGGCTATGGTAGACAAACCAGCTTGGCAGTTGCCCTAGCCGCCAAGCTGGTCGTTCTCTGGCTGGAAGATGCCCTGAGCCTAGGGTTGCCGTAGGTGGCTAGGCTTATTCCCGATCCCCGAGGGATTCGGGCAGGATCAGGTTGAGCAAAACGCCAACGACGCCGCAGAGGCCGATGCCTTCTAGGGCGAAGTCTCCGGCTTTGAGGGAGAGGCCACCGACGCCGAAAATGAGAATGATGGCGACGATGATCAAGTTGCGGGGTTAGGTGAGATCGTGCCCCGCCTGCACCAGGCTATTGATGCCGATTACCACAATAGTGCCGAAGAGAATCACCAAAATGCCGCCCATGGCCGGGGGCGGTATGGTTTGGAGGAGGGCTCCCAATTTGCCCACAAAGGCCAGCAGAATCGCGATGATGGCCGCCCAGGTCATGATGCCGGCATTGAAACTGCGGGTGAGGGCCACGGCTCCGGTCACTTCGGAGTAGGTGGTGTTGGGCGGGCCACCAAAGAACGCCGCTAGGGTGGTGGCAAGGCCGTCGCCCAGCAGGGTGCGATTATAAATTCAAAAATTCTAGGGGTTGAAACCCTTGGTGCTTGGTTTGGATCAACTTCCATTGGGGATTATTGATCGGCTGAAACGCCCTAAACTCGATCTGAACTTCAATTGCTGGTGGGTTGAGGGTGAGTTGTCAGGGACTTATCCCAGCGGGTTGTGAGTGGCCCGAACCTTGCGGAGCCCCGCCCGGTTCCTGGGTTTAATCAATGCGGCCTAGACGGTCGAAGGGCCAAAACCGCAGGCGGGCTTTGCCGATCACATTCTGCTGGGGCAGCGGCCCCCACACATGGGAATCGTTGCTGTCGTTGCGGTTGTCGCCCAGTACGAAGACATAGCCGGAAGGAATGGTCACGGCGGGCATCTCATACTGGGGCGCTTCGGCAATGTAGGCTTCGGGCAGGGGTTGGCCGTTGAGGATCATCTGTCCGCCCTGCACCTGAATCTGATCCCCTGGTTCGCCGATGATGCGTTTGATAAAGGCTTGGTCGCGGGTATAGCCCAGCTTCACCAGTTGGGCGGGCGGGTTGAAGACCACGATATCTCCCCGGTGGGGCGGTTGCCAGCGGTAGCTCAGCTTGTCCACCAGCAGCCGATCTCCAATGTGCAGCGTCGGATCCATGGAATTGGACGGAATATAGCGCGGTTCGGCAATGGCCACCCGCACTACCAGCGCCACCACCAGCGCAATCAACAACACCCGCACATTGCTCCATAGGCTGTCTGGGCGAGGTGGGGTACCTGGCCCTGGATCTGGGCTGGGGGAAATTTTAGAGCCAGGAGCTTGAGGGGACATAGGGACAGGGGGGAAACAGAACCAAAACCTTATTATAGGGAGCCTTCGCCACCGTTCACCGTCTAGGAAAATCAGCACCAGCCATGGATCAAGGCCTTTCAGCGTAGGGCTGGGATGATGTCTATAACTTTTGCTAAAACAATTTACTTTTATAAAAGATTAAGACTTGAAACAGAGACCTTAAATAACCATGTCATTGTAGCGACATTGACCAAACCAAATTCTACGATAGGAAGGTAAAGCAAATTTTATGGCTTTATCTTCCAGCGAAGGCGCTTAAGAGCTATTGGAAACGGCTTTTGGGCTGTTTTTTGTGTCGTTCGTTCGTGTAATTGCCCAGGCTGTCTCAACATCTTTTCAGCCTTTAGCCGCTATGTTTTGACCGTGTTTTCGTGCATTTGCGATGCCTAGGCATTGCAGATAAAATCCTATTGCGTTTGGAGATCTATTATGGTGCTATCTCATCGTCCAGAAGGCAACCTCTCCAGTCAACACTCTAAGGAAAACTCCTTTATCCTCTGGTTTGAGGAAGTCGGTATTGATGATATTCCTCTGGTGGGCGGCAAGAATGCCTCTTTAGGGGAAATGATTCAGCAGTTGGGTTCCCAGGGCGTGAATGTGCCCACGGGCTTTGCCACCACCGCCTTTGCCTACCGCTACTTTATTGAAAAGGCTGGGCTGGAATCGCAACTGCGGGATTTGTTTGCGGAACTGGATCTCGATGATGTGCTGGATCTGCGGACGCGGGGCAAGCAGGCCCGTTCCATGGTGATGAACACCCCCTTCCCCCTCGAACTGGAAGCGGCGATTAGTAGCGCCTACCTGCGGCTGTGCGAACGTTACGGTCAAGACCAGGAATTCTGTGAGCGCTTTGAAGGCGAGTATGCCGATGAGTGCCGCAAGTTCTCCAGCGATCTGGATGTGGCGGTGCGTTCCTCGGCAACGGCGGAAGACCTGCCCGATGCCAGCTTTGCCGGACAGCAGGAAACCTACCTCAACGTCCACGGCGTGAAGGGCGTGGTGGAAGCCTGCCACAAGTGCTTTGCCTCGCTGTTCACCGACCGGGCTATCTCCTATCGCCACCAGTACGCCGAGCGGATCGACGGCTTCGACGAATTTTCCGTCGCGCTCTCGGTGGGTGTGCAAAAGATGGTGCGTTCCGACCTGGCCACCTCCGGGGTGATGTTCTCCATCGACACGGAAACTGGGTTTAAGAATGCTGCCCTGATCACCGCCGCCTACGGCTTGGGCGAAAACGTGGTGCAGGGGGCCGTTAACCCCGATGAATACTTTGTGTTTAAGCCCACCCTCAAGGATGGCAAGCGCCCCATCCTCAACAAGCGCCTGGGCAGCAAAGAGATCAAAATGATCTACGACATCGGTGGCGGCAAGGAAACCAAGAACGTACCCGTGGCCGACCCCGACCGCAAGAAGTTCTGCATCAGCGACGATGAAGCCCTCATCCTGGCCAAGTGGGCCTGCATCATTGAAGATCACTACAGCGCTCGCCGGGGCAAAGAAACCCCGATGGACATTGAGTGGGCCAAGGACGGCATGACCGGGGAACTGTACATTGTGCAGGCGCGGCCTGAAACGGTGCAGTCCCAGAAATCTGGCAGCGTGATCACAAACTACAAGCTGCAAGGCACCAGCGAGGTAATCACCACCGGACGGGCGGTCGGCGAAATGATCGGCGCAGGCAAGGCCCGCGTGATCATGGATGTGCACCGCATCGCTGAGTTCCAAGAAGGGGAGGTGCTCGTCACCAACAAGACCGACCCCGACTGGGAACCGATCATGAAAAAATCCAGCGCCATCATCACCAACCAGGGGGGGCGCACCTGCCACGCCGCCATCATTGCGCGGGAGATGGGCATCCCGGCCATCGTTGGCTGCGGCGATGCCACAGAGGTGATCAAACCCGGACAGGAAGTGACGGTCTCCTGTGCCGAGGGTGAAGAAGGTCGGGTCTATGCCGGGATGGTGCCCTTCGAGGTGATCGAAACGCCCCTGGATAACCTGCCCCGCACCCGCACCAAAATCCTGATGAACGTGGGCAACCCCGAAGAAGCCTTTGGCCTGTCCGCCATTCCCTGCGATGGCGTCGGTCTGGCCCGGTTGGAATTCATCATCGCCAACCACATCAAGGCCCACCCCCTGGCCCTGATGAACTTCGACCAGCTCGAAGACAAGGCCGCTAAGTGGGAAATCTCCCAGCTCACCGCCAACTACGACAACAAGCCAGAGTTCTTCGTAGACAAACTGGCCACGGGTGTCGGCATGATCGCTGCCGCCTTCTATCCCAACCCCGTTGTCGTCCGCATGTCGGACTTCAAGAGCAACGAGTACGCCAACCTGATCGGCGGTCGTGAGTTTGAACCCCACGAAGAAAACCCGATGATCGGCTGGCGCGGCGCATCCCGCTACTACGATCCCAAGTACACCGAAGCCTATGGCCTAGAGTGTAAGGCGATCAAGCGCGTCCGCGATGACATGGGCCTCACCAATGTCATCCCCATGATTCCCTTCTGCCGCACCCCCGAAGAGGGCAAGCGCGTCCTGGAAACCATGGAAAAATACGGCCTCAAGCGCGGCGAAAATGGCCTGGAAGTCTACGTCATGTGCGAGATTCCCAGCAACGTCATCCTGGCCGACCAGTTTGCAGAAGTCTTCGATGGCTTCTCCATCGGCTCCAACGATCTCACCCAGCTCACCCTGGGCCTGGATCGCGACTCTGCCCTGGTGGCCCACATCTTTGACGAACGCAACGCCGGGGTGAAGGAACTGGTACGCCAAGTCATCACCCGCGCCAAGGCCACCGGACGCAAGATCGGCATCTGCGGACAGGCCCCCAGCGATTACCCAGAATTCGCCGCCTTC
>JALQST010000166.1 GCA_023264315.1 Nodosilinea sp. BSH.14 | reverse complement strand
GTCGTCGATGCCGGAGTGGGAGAAGTGGCACAGCAGGTTGGAGTAGTTCAACCGGGCCATGGTGATCTCGGAAATACACATTTCCAAAAAGGCCGCGAAGGTGGCGAATACGCCCTGCTTGCCCTTCTCCATGCCAAAGCCCGCCGCTGCCGACAGGTTGCCCCGCTCTTGGATGCCGCCGCTGACGAAGATTTCGGGGTAGGCTTTGCGGATTTGGGCCAAGCCACAGGAGCCTTCCAGGTCGCTATCCACCACCAGAACGCTGGCCTTGCGGGTGGCTTCATCCATCTCGCCCAGCACCTCCACCATGGCATCGCCAAAGGTGTTGCGGTTGGCCCCCACATTTTTGCTGGAGCCGATGAACTTGTAGGGGTTGGGGTTGGGGGAAATGCTGTTGAGGATTTCTACCGCTGCGGTGTGGCCCTTGCTTTCTAGGTAGGCAATGGCCGCTTTGACGGAAATCACATCGTGGCCGTGGGTGCTGCCTTCGATGCCTTCGATGCCCACCGCCATGGCCCGCTTGTTGATCACCGCCACAGGGCCGGGGGTGTTGATGGCCGTGCAGATGTTGGCGTAGAGGCTGTCGATATCTTCGCCGTCGCCCTCAAACACGGTGAGGCCGTGGCCTTCCAGGGTTTGCTTAACGCTGTAGCCGCCCATGTAGCTGGAGGGGTGTCCGGCGATGGTGACATCGTTGTCGTCCACTAGGATTTTGACGTTGATCTGATGAGCCACGGCAAAGCGGGCCGCTTCGGCGTCGTCACCTTCCTGCTGGGCACCGTCGGAACCGAGGCAAAACGCAACTTTGCCCGGATTCGCCATCGCCACACCGTTGACGTAAGGCCACATATGCCCGAGGCGACCAGAGCTAAACTTCACGCCGGGGGTGAGCCCGAGTTCGGGGTGTCCGGGCAGCTTAGACCCCGCTTCCCGGTAGCGCATCAGTTGCTCGGCGGGCATATCGCCGTTCAGCACCGACATCAGGTATTGGGTCGCCACCCGGTGCCCCGCTTCGTCGAAGAACACAGGCACATACTTCTCGCCCGCCCCCCGGAACAGGGCATCCAAAATCACCACTTCGGGCACGGTGTCGTAGGGGCCGCCGGTGTGACCGCCCACGCCGCGAGCGGCCCCCGTGGCGGTAAAGAAGACAATGGCATCACGACAGAGCTGAATATTGGCCTTGATGGCGCTGCGTTGCTCGTCGGTGAGGGTGGGGTTAGCGGCATCTAGAGAAATCCGTTGGTACGCGCCCAGGTCAATGGGAAAGCTCGTCATAGTGATTGTCCTAATGATGGGTCTAAGGGGGACACAGCGGTATGGGAGAGGCTACAGCCCATCCTCCATCGCCCAGGGGCAGATGGCGGCAAATGGCTATTGATCCCTCTCCATCATTCAATACTGTGGGATCACTGTGAAGGGCTGCATCAAGACTTAGTTAAGGTTCTTACCCATGGGCTCACGCTGAGCCATGTAGGATAGGGCTAGCTGGGTCTGAGGGCTTGCGCGGCCCGATCAGGGGAGATCAGCCAGTTCGTATGGGGTATGGCTTGCGAATTGGGGATATTTCGCAACCAGGGCGAATTGGGGATATTTCGCAACAAGAATTCACCATTTCAGCGAATTATCTGCGCCACTTTGAATCATTTGCCCCATAATGGCCTCGATGAATGCTTCTGCACCATTCCCACCCCGATTTCTCCGGATGAGGTAGCCTGTGTCTTCCCGCAAAACCCGCCCGTCCCCGATGCGCCCCATGCCCCAGCACCCCCATCCGCCCGCCACTTGGTCGCGGGCGGGGGCTAAGCGCAAGCCTGCCCGCTGGCGTTTACCTCGGGTGCTGGGTATGGGTGTGGCCTTGGCCGGGGTAGCCAGTGTATCGGCCATAGCGGGAGCACTGTTGGCCGTGTCGCTTTCAGCCACGCCCCTACAACAGCAACAACTGACCGCCGATGATGCCAGTGTGTTTAACAACAATGAACCCATTTCCTCGGGGGGAAGTTTGCGTCTGCCTCGGCTCACCCGCCCGGTGAACATCCTGGTGTTGGGCATGAAGGTACTCACCACCGACGTGGATGAGGTGCCCCCAGAGTTGAGAAACGTGGGCTACCATGCCCTGGTCAACTCCTTTGACGGCCTGTCCGATTCGATGCTGCTGATCCGGTTTAATCCGCAGACGGGGCAGTTGGTGGTGCTGTCTTTGCCGAGGGATACGCGCACCTACGTGCAAGGCCGTCTCACCAAGTTAAACGAAGCCAACGCCTATGGTGGCCCTGCCCTGGCGGCGGAATCCGTCAGCGATTTGCTGGGGGGTGTGGCCATTGACCGCTATGTGCGCATCAATGTGCAAGGGGTGGAAAAGCTGATCGATGCCCTAGGTGGGGTCACGGTCACGGTGCCCCAGGATATGAAATATCAAGACGACAGCCAACACCTCTATATCAACCTCAAGGCCGGGGAGCAGCATCTCGATGGCAATAAGGCGCTTCAGTTCCTGCGCTTCCGCTACGATGCCAACGGCGACATTGGCCGCGTTCAGCGGCAGCAAATGTTTATGCGCGCCCTGGCCGAGCAAACCATCAATCCGGCCACCATTGCCCGTCTGCCCAAAATTTTGTCGGTGGTTCAATCCAACGTCGATACCAACCTCAAGGTTGAGGAACTGCTGGCCCTGCTCGGCTATGCCTCCCAGGTGAACCGATCCAACGTGCAAATGCTGATGCTGCCTGGAAACTTCAGTAGCCCCAGCGAGTACAGCGTCAGCTATTGGTTGCCCAGCTATGGCGACATCGATACCCTGGTGGATCAGTATTTTGGCTTCGGCACCCAAACCGTCGCTAGCACCCAAGATCCCAGCCGGGTGCGCATTGTCATCCAAGACAGCACCAATAATCCGGTGGCGGTTCAGGCCCTCACCAAAACCCTGCGCGACAGTGGCTACTCCAACATCAGCGTAGACCGCAACCTGCGAGAGCCCCTGCCCATCAGCCGCATCGTGGCCCAGCGGGGCGACATGGCCACCGCCGAAACGGTGCAGCGCTTCCTCGGCATTGGCGAAGCCCGCGTCGAGAGCACCGGTGCCCTCCATTCCGACATCACCATCCAGCTCGGCCAAGACTGGAACCAGGGACTCGGAGAAGCGCTCTAACCTCCCCCCCGAAAGACCTCACCCCCAGCCCCTCTCCTTGACTCTACTTGGCCTCCATCCAGTTGGGGCCAGCGTGGGCTTCGACTTTGAGGGGCACCTGGAGGGAAACGGCGGATTCCATCGCAGCGGTGATGTTGGGTTGCAGGTCGTCCCACTCGTCGGGGGGAATTTCAAACACCAGTTCGTCGTGAACTTGTAGGAGCAGGTTGGCCTGGTAGTCCTTGAGTAATTCGTGCAGGCGAATCATGGCGATTTTGATGATGTCGGCACTGCTGCCCTGGATGGGGGCATTGGCGGCAGCGCGGAGGAGTCCGGCTTCGTAACCATTGGTGCGGAGTTGGTCGAGGTCGATGGTGGCGGGGTCAGTGCCGTGGAGGGAACGCAGTTTGCCATCGGTGAAATTGAAGTAGCGTCGTCGCCCAAAAATGGTTTGCACATAGCCGTTGGCGATGGCTTCCCGCTGCATTTGTTGCAGGTATTCAAACACCTGGGGGTAGCGTTCGTAGTAGCGGTCGATGAAGGTTTTGGCCTCGGTGCGGCTAACACCAGCCTCACGGGCAAAGCGGGAGGCCCCCATGCCGTAGATCACCCCAAAGTTGATGATTTTTCCGAGGCGGCGTTCTTCGGAGGAAATATCGTCTTTTTCGAGCAGCAATTTGGCGGTGAGGGCGTGAACGTCGTCGTTATTGTTATAGGCTTCCACCAGCACAGGTTCGCCGCTAAGGTGGGCGAGAATTCGCAACTCAATTTGAGAATAGTCTGCCGCCGCCAGTTGCCAGCCCTCAGCGGGAATAAATGCCGCCCGAATTTGCCGACTAAAGGCCGTTCGAATGGGAATATTTTGCAAATTGGGGTTCGATGATGACAGCCGACCTGTGGCCGTGACGGCCTGGTTAAAGTCGGTATGCACCCGGTGAGTATCGGGCCGAATTAGGGCAGGTAGTGCATCCACATAGGTAGACTTGAGCTTCGACAGGGTGCGGTGTTCCACCACCAAATCCACCACGGCATGGTCGCCCTGGAGTTTTTCCAGCGTCGCGGCATCGGTGGAATAGCCGCCGGATTTGTTGCGGCGAGACTTTTTCTTGTCGAGTCCCAGCTTCTCAAAAAACAGTTCGCTAAGTTGTTTGGGAGAAGCCAGATTAAAGACTTCTCCGGCAGCTTCGTAGGCTTGTTTTTCAATCTCGACCAGGTCAATTTCTAGCTTTTTAGAGAATTTTCCTAGATAATCCGCATCCACTCGGATACCGATGGCTTCCATGTCCGCGAGGACGGGTTCTAGGGGGATTTCAATGCCTGAAAATAAGCCGTACAGTTGAGGATTTTCCGCCAGTTCTGCCCGTAGCTTTGGTACTAGCAAGTAGGTCGTGTGGACATCAGCTCCACAATAGTCTGCTACGGCAGGAATCGTAATATCGGCAATCGTTTTGCCCTTGGGAACTAGGTCGGTGTAACTCTGGGCCACTAGGTTGAGGTAGCGCAGGCTGAGATCGGTCAAATTGTGGCTCGATTCTGGATTCAGCACATAGCTGGCTAGCATGGTATCAAAGACAACGCCCGCCAGTTGGATACCCTGATTTCGCAGCACCAAACGGTCGTACTTGGCATTTTGTAGCGCCTTAGGAAATTCGGCACTTTCTAAAATGGGGCGCAGCGCTTCTAGGACGGTTTCTAGGGGTAATTGATCGCCCTCAGAATGCCCCACAGGAATGTAGGCCATCTGATCCCGACCGCTGCCCCAACAGCAGCCAATGCCGACAAGCTGGGCATCCCTCGGTTCCAACGAGGTCGTTTCCGTGTCCCAAGCAACGGGGGTTTCAGGATTTTTCTGAGCCGAAAGAATATCCAGCAGTTCGTAAAGCTGGGCTTCCGTGGTGATAATTTGGGGCCGAATGGCCACCGCCTGCACCGCCTGGGCCTCGTCCGTTTCCTCTGCCGAAAAAAACGCAACATCCGCCCCTAACGTATCTCCTTCTGTGTCCCGACTCCCGACTCCCGACTCCCGACTCCCAACTCCCGACTCCCGACTCCCCGCCTCTCCCCCAAAGGCCACCTGCAACTTGCCCAGGCGGTTAATGAAATTCTGAAACTCCAGCTTTTTCAACGCCGGAATCACCACATCGGGGTCAAAGCCCTCTAGTTTACAGGTTTCTAAATCGGCCCCCAAATCCACATCGGTGACGATGGTGGCCATAAACCGCGAATGGTAGGCGGAATCTTTACCCTCGATCAGTTTTTTCTGGGTTGCGCCCTTGATAATGCCGATATTGGCGTAAATCGTATCTAAATCGCCAAATTCCGCCAGCAGTTTGGCCGCTGTTTTAGCCCCAATCCCCTTCACCCCAGGGATGTTGTCGGAGGAATCGCCACACAGGGCCTTGTAGTCCACTACTTGCGCGGGCAGAATATCGAGCTTGGCCTTCACCTCGTCGGTTTTGAATTCCTGGGCCAGTCCGTTTTTGGCCCCTTTGGCAAAAGCGTTGCCCAGGTGCAGTACGGTGATTTGCTCCTCCGGGTCGATGAGCTGAAACAAATCCTGGTCGCCGCTAAGAATCTTCACCCGCAGACCCGCCGCCTTGCCCTGGTGGGCCAGGGTGCCGATGACGTCGTCGGCCTCAAAACCCGGTGCGGTGTAGATGTTGAGGCCAAAATCCCGCAGCAGTTCTTGCAGATTGTTGACATCCTCCATGAAGCCCTCCGGCGTTTCGGGTCGGCCATCTTTGTACCCGGTGTCGGCCTCGTGGCGAAAGGTGGGCTGGGCCAAATCGAAGGCCACGGCGGCATACTGGGGCTTTTCCACCTCCATCATGTCCAGCAGGGATTTCAAAAAGCCGTAGCACACGCTGGTGGGCACCCCCGTGGAGGTACGTAGGCCGCCCTCGGCATTTTTGGCAAAAGCGTAGAAGGAACGAAAGGCCAGGGAATGGCCATCGACCAGCAGCAGGGTGGGCGTTTCGGCGGAGGAAGAGGGGACAGCCACGGCAATACTCAGTCTCAGGATGGAAGACGCTATATTTTAAGGGGTGGGTTGCCCTACGGCTGGGCGGGAGGGTTGAGGAAGCGGCTGGCAAAGGTGATCACCGTCCCGAGGTCGGTGCTTTGGCCGGGGGGCGATTGCAGAAAGGCCTCCAGCAGGCTGTTGGGACCGCTGGTACCCGGTTTTGCCGATCCCAGCCCCAACAGGCCGATGATGGCGGGCAGCAGTTGGGGCAGCATGGCCTGAATTTGGTCGGCTTCCACGCCGGTTTGCTGGGCTACGGCCTGGATAATTTCCCTCTGGATAGGGCGCGGGATGGCGACCTGCAACAGCCCCAAACTGCCCGACCCCGCCAATGTCCCGAGCAGCCCCTCTAGCCCCACTACCCCGAGGGCACTGGCTTGATCCTGAAGGACGGGTTGCAGCGCCCCACCCAGACTATCCAGCAGCAGCGCCATCTGGGCCCTGTCGAGCCCCTGGCGGCTGGCCAACTGCTGGAAGGAGTCCACCACTGTTCCCAGTTGTTCCACACTGCCCTGCTGGTTGGGGTTATTGATGGCCGTCAACACATCGAAAAACAAAGACATACAGATTCCATCCTCTGGCTTCTCCCACGGGTACCATGCTACCCTTCTCCCATGGCAACCTCTCAACCATTTGTCCGCAATTCTCAGTATGACTAGACTGGCGAATAAAATACCGCTCAGGCTGAGTCTGCCGAAGCCTTTTCACCCTTCGACAGGCTCAGGGTGAACGGCCAA
>JALQST010000165.1 GCA_023264315.1 Nodosilinea sp. BSH.14 | reverse complement strand
AACCAGGTCTAGACCTTGCTTGGACTTGATGCAGAGGTAAAAGTCGGTGGGGGCAGTTCCCATGTAGTAATGCCACTGGGCTTCCTGCTGGGTGGCGAAGTGGTGACACCGAGTCCCTGCGTAGGGCGGCAGGTTTTGGGCGTTGGCGGGAGCCGCGAGAGCCAGGGGAAGGCTGAGGGGAAGTAACTCAAGGCGCGGCTGAGGCAAAAAGGCATGGGCTAACCACTGATATCCACAGGTTTAACGTGCCCAATATGAGGTTGAACACACCACTTTTTGGGGTAAGTCGCCATATTCCTTACTTATCTTGCTTAATACACCTTCTATCGGCTCCATGGCTCCGGGCTTAGTACAGGCACAAGCACGATCTAGGCGTCTCTAGTCGTCAAGACGGCAGCGGCTAAAGTCGATCTGCGGCCCCGTCGAGCAGTACACCAGGCTACGGGCCGCTTCTAGGGCATCCTGGCTGGTGGGGTAGGTTTCGCCATCGGTAAGGGCCGTAAGTTCAGGGGTAATCACCCAGCAGCCATAGCCCCTGGCTCGATGGGTTACGGCCATCAGCCAGCCAGAGGACGTAATCAGCGTATTTAAGCGTTGTTGGGCCATAACCTGACCTCCCCTTGCGGTAGACGCCTCGGTTCAGTTATCCCGTCCAGTTTGAATAACTACCTATTGCGATTTGGGACAAGTGTACTAAACTGTTTCTCTAAAGGCAACTGTTCTGGGGTTCAGGAGCCTTGTTCTATCGTACTGAGGGAATTATGGCAGGTCGGAAGAGTAGCAAAGCGGACGACACCATCAAGGCAACACCGGAGCAGGCCGAGAAAGCCAAGGCGTTGACGATGGTGCTGAATCAGATTGAGCGCAACTTTGGCAAGGGCTCAATCATGCGGTTAGGGGATGCTGCCCGGATGAAGGTGGAAACCATTCCCACCGGGGCGCTGACCCTTGACTTGGCCCTAGGCGGTGGGCTACCCAAGGGGCGAATCATTGAAATCTACGGCCCTGAGAGTTCGGGTAAAACGACGGTGGCCCTACACGTCCTGGCTGAGGTGCAGAAGATGGGTGGGGTCGCGGCCTTTGTGGATGCTGAACATGCCCTTGACCCCATCTATGCTGCTGCCCTAGGGGTGAATGTGGATGAACTGCTGGTGTCCCAGCCGGATACCGGAGAGATGGGCCTGGAGGTGGTGGATCAGTTGGTGCGGTCATCGGCCATTGATGTGGTAGTGGTGGACTCCGTAGCGGCCCTAGTGCCCCGTGCTGAGATTGAGGGGGAGATGGGCGATGCCCATGTGGGTCTTCAGGCCCGGTTGATGAGCCAAGCCCTGCGGAAGATTACGGGCAGCATCGGCAAGTCACAATGTACGGTCATTTTCCTCAACCAACTGCGTCAGAAGATCGGGATCTCCTACGGCAATCCTGAAGTCACCACCGGGGGGAATGCCCTCAAGTTCTATGCCTCGGTGCGCCTAGACATTCGCCGCATCCAAACCCTGAAGAAGGGCACCGAAGAGTATGGGATTCGCGCCAAGGTGAAGGTGGCGAAGAACAAGGTGGCCCCGCCCTTCCGCATTGGCGAGTTTGACATTCTCTTTGGCCAGGGCATTTCTAGCATGGGCTGTCTGGTTGACCTAGCCGAGCAGCATGGGGTAATTGTCCGTAAGGGAGCCTGGTACAGCTATGAGGGCGACAACGTGGCCCAGGGGCGCGACAACACCGTGCAGCGGCTGATTGAAGATGCTGAGTTTGCCCAGAAGGTAGAGGCCCAGGTACGAGAGAACCTAGAGATCAGCGGCGGGGTGACCACCGGAGATGTCGAGATTGAAGTTGAGGGTGAGAATGAGACCTATCTGGATGAGACCTATCTGGATGAGGACGAGTAAGCGGCTTTGCATTCATGTTTGAAGGCCAAGCTCTCAAACACGAATGCTCCGGCCATTGGGCCAACTGTGAGACTGATCAGAATTTTGTGCCAGGAGCTTCAAAACCCTTGATTTTCAGTCGTAAAACTGGAATTTACCTTAGCGGGTGACAAGGGAGTTCAATGTCAATCTGGACAAGGCTTTGAGAGAATGGCAGGGACGAAAAAATAGGGGGCTTTGGCAGCCCCCCTAAGCAAATGATATTACCTACATTCTACCAAACGACCCTCCAGGCTCATCTCAAGACCCAGCAGTAGTTGACGCTGCAACTGTTGTTATGTTTGTTACAAGTCCATCGCCAGGTAAAGCTGTCGGTGTTGGCCCGTGTTTTTCCCCAACCGATTCAGTATTCGAGTCGACAACGAAACTTGCAACGGTTTTTGGTCTTACCTCAATTGAGCGTCAAAATGCTGTGGTTTCCGCTGGTGAAAGACTGGATTCGACCAGCGCAAACGGGACGAGAGTTAAACCGTGACCAACGGCGACGACTGAAGACCCTGAAGCATCACAAGTATGGCGATTGGATTTTGGCCATCGACCGCACGGAATGGAAAGGGCGCAATCTGTTCATGGTGAGTCTGGTCTGGGGAACCCATGCGCTGCCGTTATATTGGGACGTTTTGAAAACTCCTGGAAATAGTGACCTGAGGATTCAGAAACGGCTCCTGAAAACGGTGCTACCGCTGTTGACATCCTGTCCGGTGTTGGTGCTGGGAGACCGGGAGTTCCATCGCCCTAAGCTGGCTAAGTGGCTTGATGCTAAGGGCGTTAGGTTTGCCCTGCGGCAGAAGAAAGACCTCCATTTTCAAGACCCCTCCACCGCTGATTACACCGTCGTCAAAGACCTGAAGATTCAACCGGGCATGAAGCGCTTCTACTCGGGCATCCTGGCCAACAAAGGCGATGGGCTTGGCCCCTTTAACCTGGCGATTTATTGGAAGCGAAACTATCGCCAGAAAGGCCCCAAAGAACCCTGGTATATTCTCACCAATCTTCCCGACGTAACCCAGGCTATTGAGCTCTATCAGGGCCGTTGGGGCATTGAGCAACTCTTCAAAGACGGCAAGTCAGGGGGCTATAACTTGGAGGATACTCAGGTCAATGAACGCCGCTTTTTAGCCCTCGTATTGCTCGTTACCATGGCCTACAGCTTAGCCACCCTGGAAGGGCAATGGCTGCGGACACGATGCATTCATCAGTATCCTGGACGTCTCCAAGAACACCAAGATAAAACCTTGCGACACAGTGATTTCAACCTAGGACTTTATGGTCAACGCTGGCGCTGTGCCATGGAACTCTGGGCGGATCTCGCCTTTCAGTTGATGGCCCTGAAACCCCACAAGCACCTCTATTTCCAGCGTGGTCTACACGTTCTAGCCCTGATGCAGAAAGCGATCTAGCCACGTTGTCACCCGTTAAGCCGGTTGACACTCTCGGACGACGAAGCCTACGATCTGGTGTTGCAGGTAGCCCAGGGGTATGTGGAAAAAGGAGCCTTGGCCCGTCAATTGGCCGCTTGCCTTAGAACCCATCGTGTCCTAGGCTTCTAACCCGCATTAGAAAACAGAAAGCGACATAAAATGCCAAAAGCCAGGGAATGCAATCATTCCCTGGCTTTTAGGTTGGCTTCACTCAGGGTTGGGGTAGGCTGCGACCGGCGTGTTTGCCAGCCGTGGATATGGCCCTAGACCTAACCCTGAGGGACGGGGCCGTATGGATCCTAGACCGCAGCGGTTTGAGCGGTTTTGGCATCGAGTTCGCCCTTAGCATACTTAGCGGCGTAGACCTCGATGGGCTGCTGCTTGATCTTGCTGGCGTTGCCGGCGGTGCCGAAGGCTTGGTAACGCTCGGCGCACACCTCGGTCATATACTTAATCGAGGGCTTCATGAAGTGGCGAGGATCGAAGTTGGAGGGATCCTTAGCGGCAGCTTCACGGATAGCGGCGGTGATGGCCAGACGGTTGTCGGTGTCGATGTTCACCTTACGCACACCGCTCTTGATGCCCTTTTGGATTTCTTCCAGGGGCACACCGTAGGTTTCGGGAATTTGACCACCGTACTCGTTGATCATATCCAGCCACTTTTGGGGCACGGAGGAAGACCCGTGCATCACTAGGTGGGTGTTAGGCAGGCGGCGGTGAATTTCTTCGATACGGCTGATGGCCAGAATTTCGCCGGTGGGCTTTCGGGTGAACTTGTAGGCACCGTGGCTGGTGCCGATGGCGACGGCCAGCGCGTCCACCTGGGTGGCTTCTACGAACTGCACTGCTTCGTCAGGGTCGGTCAGCAGTTGGTCTTTGCTGAGGGTACCCTCAAAGCCGTGGCCGTCTTCGGCTTCGCCTTGGCCAGTTTCCAGGGAACCGAGGCAGCCCAGTTCACCTTCCACGCTACAGCCGATGGAGTGGGCCACTTTCACCACTTCGCGGGTGACAGCGACGTTGTACTCGAAGCTAGCGGGGGTTTTGGCGTCGGCTTCCAGGGAGCCGTCCATCATCACGCTGGTGAAGCCGTTGCGCAGGGCGGAGTAGCAGGTGGCGGGGGAGTTGCCGTGGTCTTGGTGCATCACCACAGGAATGTGGGGATAGGTTTCCACCGCTGCGATCACCAGGTGACGCAGGAAGTTTTCCCCGGCGTAGGTGCGGGCACCGCGAGAAGCCTGTAGAATCACGGGGCTGTCGGTTTCCTCAGCGGCCTTCATGATGGCCAGAATTTGCTCGAGGTTGTTAACGTTGTAAGCCGGAATCCCGTAGCCGTTTTCGGCAGCGTGATCCAGCAGTAGCCGCATAGGGACAAGAGCCATAAAAATCCTCCTAGTGTATTCTCGCCGTTAGGCCATCAATCCAGTCGATTCAGCTAACCAGGCTAGGGGCTGAATAGTATTCCGGCTAGGGAAATGTCCAAAATTTAGCCATCGGCCAAATCTGGGAGAGCGGTCAAGCACATGGCCTGCACGGATCCGTTGCTGGAATACCTGAGTAGGTAGCCTTACTCATTCCTTTGTCAATCTTAGGATAGATCGACAAGGTATTACGAAATGTTTGGAACCGTCTAAAACTCAGCTTAAGCGCGTTAAGCACCGGGTGTAGACAAGAAGGCTACATCTCGTATCCATCATAGAGGATCGCGGTGGACAAGTTACAGCGCGTCCCTAGGGGGGATGGGCTGCTCTGGGCTAAAGCTATGGATGAGGGCGGTGGCGATGGTGCGTCCGGCCCCAGCTTGGCCCATGCGGGTACGGCCATTTTCGGCGATGTGCTGGAGGCGATCCCGATCCTGAAGGCAGTGGACAAGGGCTTGTCCTAGGGTGGTTGGGTCTGCCACCACCGTCACCGATGGCCCCAGAAGACGGGCCTGGGCCTCGGCAAAGGCGTCGGTGAACTGTGGCCCCACACCAGGTACGGTGAAGACGGGTTTGCCCAACCCCACGGCTTGCTCGGTGGCGGTGCCAGCGGTGGCCAGGGCTGCGTCCGCGAGGTGCAAGCATTCGGCAAAGGCATCGGTGGTGATGACCAGGCGACAATTGTGGCGGCAAAACGTCACCATTGACCCGGTCTCTGGTTGCCATTGAGCATCGATCAGGGCATCCTTCAGCACCGCGAGGTTGAGGGCAGGGGCAATGGCTCCGAGAATGCGCACCTGACGATCAGGGAAGACCTGGGCCACGCTGTCGAGGGCGAGTAAAAGCCGCTGCCAGTTGTCAAAGGCTTCCGGAGCACGGGAACCGGGCATCAGGGCCAGGGTGAGCACCGCCTCGGCGGGGGGGAAGGCGGCGGTGATTCGCGTCAGTTTGTCGGTGTCGGCATCAAGGCCATCCATCATGGGATTGCCGGGGTAGCTAGCCTTGACTCGGCACCGTTGCAGATAGTCGGCGGTGATCTGATCTCGCACAAACACCCCCCGGCAGTGCCGTCGCCGCATCAGCCAGCGTTCCCAGGGTAGGTAGATCGATCTGCGGCCTTCCAGCCAGGGGCGATTCGGCAACCGGCCCGCTTCGTTACGCACGTAGTATTCCGATTTGGCGGTGCCAATAAAGGCGTACTCCACGCCACTAGCCCAGGCCATGAGCAACGGTACTAAATCCCCCACGGCCAGAATCTTGCCTCCGGTTTTGCCCCAGGCCCGCACGGTTTTGATTTGTTCCCAGGTTAGGGCCACCAGCCCCCCCTGTACGTCGCGGATCACCTGGCGGGCATCCATGTAGATAAATCCGCCGGAGGGCATGGTTTGGGTTGGCCCCACAATGGAAATGCCCGCCTTTTGGTAGGCTCCCCCTTCGCCCACGATGGGCAGGGCCAAAATGGAGGGGGCATTGGGGAAGCGCCGCAGTTCCTTGAGTACCCGCACCGCAATGATGTCTTCACCGTGGCCATTGCTAATGCAGAGGAGGTTCATGCCTGAAATGCGCAACGATTCTCCCAACGGTAGCAGATCTTAGGAAGGGGTAGGCTGGTCTTGGTCGATAGCGATCTCCCTGGCAAGTCGGGCCATTCTATGCTGGGCTGGGGGATAGTAAACTAGGTGGATCCCAGTCGCCAACGCTGTCCCCACCGGCGCGGGGATTGCCAAGAGATCTGCCACAGCCGCCGCCCGGTATCCCACAGAGACGGACGTTGTGGGGGCACCACCTTAGATCCTACTTATCGAGCAAGCAGCCCAAGTTATTGCCATGGATGTAGACGACTTCTACCAAATTCTGATTGATCGCGGCATCCTCACTCCTCCAGCCGACCCAGACGATGATCCCCATGAACTCATCCTGGCCCACCTGCAAATCTCTCTACAACAAGCCGAAGCAGGCGACTTAAAACCCATCTCCGAACTCTGGGATAGCCTTGATGACTGACGCTCCATCTATCCAAATCCTATTCACTCCCGATTTTCAAGGGCAACTTCGCAAGTTAGCCAAACGGTATCGCAATATCCGACTACTCCCTAAGTCAGACACCTGAATAACACCATCTGTCCAGACCATAGCCATAGATGGAGTCGCCTCCTCGG
>JALQST010000164.1 GCA_023264315.1 Nodosilinea sp. BSH.14 | reverse complement strand
CGAAGCTTTTTCACCGCCTGTTCACCCTTCGACAGGCTCAGGGTGAACAGCCAATTTGCCAAAATGAGAATTGCTGATGTCGGTTTGAGCAAAGCATAAAGCGCCATCATGGCTAAAACGACGATGATCTGCGAAAGACGACACTAATTTGCGATTCGCGACATTTAGCATGCGAACGTACATCTGGAGAAGCCGATGGCGGGATTTGAACCCGCGACCGCTCGATTACGAATCGAGTGCTCTACCACTGAGCCACATCGGCGTGGAAACCCACAATGAATTAGTATAACAGGGCAGGCTATCTACGGATGGCCCTTTCCCCTAGGGATTTGGGAAAAGATTTTCTAGGAGCATCCCGTGATGACTATGCCCGCTTCCCGTCCACCAGATCGTCTGCCCCAAGGCATGAGTACTGAGAAGTATGCCCGACTGCGGGCCGAGGCCAAAGCGCCCTATCGAGGATTGCGGCGGGTGGTCTATCTCACGGTGGGGGCTTCGGCGGCAATTGGGGCTTTCATTATGATCACCCAAGGATTAGCCGGTCGGGCCACAGCGGATTTGGGTGTGAACCTGCTGATTCAGTTTGGGGTGTTGGGCACCGCAGGCCTGCTGTTGTGGCTAGAGAGCCGAGGTCAATCCTAGAATGCGGCGATAGGGTTGGCCGGGGGGTGGCTCCGCCCCTCGGTTTAGTAGCCCAGATAACTTCTTTGTCTGCATACAGCCTTTATATCTAGAGCTAGGTTTAGATCAGGTTAAGGTTTTGAGTTGATTTTTGGTAACGGAGCCCTTTAACAATGACCGTATTTCGTCCCCTACTGGGTTCACTTTTGTTAGCAGCTTCGCTGACGGTAGTGGCCTGCGCTGGCCCAACCGAGGTGGCCACCACCGATGCCGCAGAAACCACAACGGAAGCCGCTGCACCCAGCACCACGGAACTCACGCCCGTCAAGTTCACCCTGTCCTGGTTGTTTCAGGGTGTGGATGCACCCCTAGCCATTGCTTTGGGAAAGGGCTACTTTGCGGAAGAGGGGCTGGATGTCACCTTTGAGCGCGGCTTTGGTTCTGCCGATTCCATCACCAAGATTGCCGCAGGGCAGTACGACATCGGTGAAGGGGATATGTACTCGATGATGGAATTCAACGAGAAAAACCCCGACCAGCAACTCGTGGCGGTGGCCATCAAGTTCAACCGATCCCCCTTCGTGATTGTCACCAAGGCCGACTCGGAATTTAGCGAACCCGCGAAGCTGGGCGGCGCTAACTTGGCGGCCCCAGCCGGGGATGGGCCACGGCGGCTGTGGCCTGTGCTTGCCAAGGAAGTGGGCGCAGACCCCGACAGTGTGCAATGGACGAATGTGGAACCCCAACTGCGGGAGAGTATGCTGGCCCAAAATAACGCGGACGGCATTTCCTGCTTCTCCATTTCCTGCCTCCCCGTACTCAGCCAAAAGCTGAGTCTCCCTCAGGATCAGCTCAACGTGTTCTACTACAACGATCACGGTCTTGACCTCTACGGCAATGCCCTGATTGTGCGGAAGGATTTTCTAGAAGCCAATCCTGACGTGGTGCGCGGTTTTGTGGCCGCCTACATCAAGGGCATGAAGGACACCTTGGCGGATCCTGAGGCAGCCCTGGCGGTGGTAACAGAGTACGCCGATGCCGAACTATTTGATACCGCCATCGAAACCGAGCGGATGCAGATTGCCATGGATCGGCTCTACCTTGGGCCAGAAACCGAAACCATCGGACTCGGGGCTGTGGATCCAACCCGCCTAGAAGCGACCATCGCCCAGGTGGCGGAGGGTTTTGGCCTAACCACAATCCCCAGCGTTGAAGCCGTCTTCGATAGCAGTTTCCTACCACCCAAGGAAGACCGGATGCCGTAACGACTCCCTAGCCCGGGCACTGACCCAGCCGCTGCCACCCCTCCACCCTGCGCCTAAGGGACTCGGCAATCCCAAAGGCGGGGTTCTGTGGTAGGCGGGCTATGCAGAGCGCCCGGTTTAGGTCATGCTAGATCCGAAAACCTGGTTCATGACCGAAGGAGAAAACACCATGGCAGCAGAGATGGATCCTGTGAAGTTGATGAAGCAGGAAGTGGGACGGCAAGCCGCCGCACGGGTGCAGTCCAATACGGTGGTGGGCCTAGGCACGGGATCAACCACGGCCTTTGCCATTCAGTTCATTGGGGATCGGTTGGCCAAGGGGGAAATTAGCAACATTAAAGGGGTACCCACCTCCTTTCAGGCCTCGGTACTGGCCAAACAGCACGGGATTCCCCTCACCACCCTAGATGAAGTTGACGGCATCGACATCGCCATCGATGGAGCCGATGAGGTAGATCCCGCCATGAACCTCGTGAAGGGGGGCGGTGCGGCCCACACCCGCGAGAAAATTGTGGACGGGCTGGCCAAGGAATTCATCGTGGTGGTAGATAGCTCGAAACTGGTGGACAAACTCGGCACGACCTTTGCCCTACCGGTGGAGGTGCTGCCCCTCGCGGTGACGCCGGTCAGCAAGGCCCTAGAGGCTCTAGGGGGCAAGCCCGACCTGCGCATGGGCATTAAAAAAGACGGCCCCGTCATTACTGATCAAGGCAACATGATCTTGGATGTCAAATTCGAGTCCATCGATGACCCGACTGGCCTGGAAAAAACCATCAACAACATCCCGGGTGTTCTCGATAACGGCCTGTTTGTAGGCCTCGCCACCGAAGTGTTGATTGGCGAAGTGAAGGACGGCCAAGCCAGCGTCCGCAAACTCTAGGAGCAAGGCTCAGGCTCGCCTCCAGGGCGGGGGCGAGCCATCGACCAGACCCCTGCCCCAGGAGGCTGATCGGCCTGTCTATCACCGCTAACCAGATGTTTTTTCCAACGTCACAACCCAGGTCATAGCCATGTGGGACGACCGTTACAACCGAGCCGACTATTTCTATGGCAAGCAGCCGAACGACTTTGTGCGCCAGGTGTGCCCCCAAATTCCCAAGGGGCAGATTCTCTGCCTAGCGGAGGGGGAGGGCCGCAATGCGGTCTATCTGGCCCAGCAGGGCTATCGCGTCACTGCGGTGGATGCGTCGGTGGTGGGCATGGCCAAGGCTCAGCAGCTAGCAGCGGAACACGGGGCGCCCCTAAACACCATCGTGGCAGATCTGGCAGACTTTCAGATTCAGCCCCAACATTGGGACGGCATCATCGCCACGTTTTGCCACCTGCCACTCCCCCTGCGAACCCAGGTGCATCGGCAGGTGGTGGAGGGCCTGAAACCGGGCGGCGTGTTTGTCCTCGAAGCCTACACGCCTGCCCAGCTTGCATTCAAAACCGGCGGCCCACCCACTGCCGAACTAATGATGGGCTTACCCACCCTGCGCCAGGAACTAGCGGGACTCACCGTCAAGATTGGGGAAGAATTGGAACGGGAGATCCATGAAGGCACCGGCCACCGGGGCCGCAGTGCCGTCGTGCAAGTCCTAGCGGTCAAACCCTAGGCCCACCTTTCCCGTCTCTGATCCCCTCAGGCTACCCGAGGGTTATGCCTCCGCGCCCAAGACCATCGGGGTTTTCCCCAAGGCCGCAGGGACCCATCCCGGGACACAGTCTTTGGAAGACACCATAGTTCGGGACGTGGTTGGATGAACTAACCTAAAAGCCCTTAACGAGACTTGAACTCGTGACCTCTCCCTTACCAAGGGAGTGCTCTACCGCTGAGCTATAAGGGCAAATTGTGGATGGGCCGGGCTGGATTCGAACCAGCGTAGGCGTAGCCAGCGGATTTACAGTCCGCCCCCATTAACCACTCGGGCACCGACCCGCTCTATCCACGGTTATACATCCTAGCACGGAAGGTGACGGGTTCTGAGCGACGAAGAAGAGAATGTCTGACAATTTTTTAGAAAAGGCTGGCCCTGCCTGGGGAAAGCCTCCCGGCGCGGGTGGAGATCAGCTTCGTACCAGCCAGTGCAAGACCCAGCCACCTACCAGCCCTAGCCCCCCATAGCGCACGGCCTGCCAGAAGGGCTCCCGTAGCTGTTGCCAGATCAGCAGATGGCTGGCCAAGCTCAGCTCAAAGTCATCCACGGCCTGCTGAAGGGCGCTGAGTTCAGCCTCGGCGGTGGCCAGATCGGCGGTGGCATGGGGGGGATGGTCGTCCTCGGCGGTTGTGGTCAAATCTTGCAGTTGCCGCAGGTTGCGAATTCCTGTTTGTAGGTGCTGGATGCGGGTGGATAGGTCGTCGGCCTGGGTGCTGAGGTCGCCCAGGGTGGGCATCGGCGGATTAACGGCTCCGCATAGATGGGGGGGCTGGCCAGGGCCGAGAAGATGGGGATAACCGGATTTCATCGGGCACAATAGAAAAAAGGTCTACCCTAGTTAACCCTATTGGCTTGATAGTATGACGTTGTCGCCCACCCATGAACCCGCCCAGCCCCCCCAGTCGGCGCTGGAGGATTGGTCTACCCTAGAACTCGCCCAACGGTTGGCCGAACGATTGGCCATCCAACCCCAGGATTGGCATCGGCTGAATCGGAATCGCCACATTCGCGCCCAGGAGCAACTGGCTGCCGCCTTGGTCTATCTACTCAGCCAGAAGCCCGACGAAGCCCTGCCCAGGGTAGAACAGGCCCTAAGCTGGCTCAACCGCACGGTGACGGCTCCTCCTTGCCCTACCCACGGCCACCCCAAATCCTAACTAGCCAATGAGGGGAAGACGGCGGGCGGGGGCGATGCGCTTGTTGAGGTGAAGTTCGCGTCCGCCGTGACACCAATTCACATGGTCAAAAATTTGGTAGAGAATGTAGAGCCCGCGTCCACAGTCGCTGACGTGGGGATCGCAGTCGTCGTAGGTAAACTCTTCACAGCGGCAGGGATAGGAAAAGCCGGGGCCTTGATCCGCAATCACCCACCAAAAATGAGATCTCTCCGCCGTGTATTTGACTGAAACTTGCTTGCTGGGATCAAGGCAATTGCCATGTTTTGCCGCGTTAACGAGGGCTTCTTGCAGCCCCAGGCGGATCTCAGCCTGCCACGATCTCGGAACCTGCGCCACCAAAATATCTAGAACCGGGTGGAGATATAGGGTAGAAACAAAGCTCAACGTGCCCCATTTTTGCTGATTTAGGGGAGGAGAAGTTGCAATCACTCAACACCTCACAAAACTGCTGACTGAACGGAATAACTCAGCCTAAGCAATGTATAGAAATTTAAAATTTGAGATTCTAGTGAATCTATCCTGAAGATATTAATGCGACTGAGCTTGAGTGCCAACGATGCACGAATCCTGATCAGAAATGATCTTTATTCTTTTTCTCAGCCTATCGTAACTTCGGTATTTTTTTCAAACAGGTAGTCCAAAAATTGTCTTCAACACAGGCTCAATCTAGAAAAAACTACCAGAAGTAGGTATTTCTAAATTTTTTCTGTGTTTTTGGCTGTGGCATTTATCCAAGATGGTGAGTCTAGCTGGTGTCGATACCTGGGGTGTTTACCCACGGGCTATTTCGCAATGGCCTAGGTTCTACCATAGCAAATTCCTGAGTTGAATTGGGTGTCTGTAACGCATTGGCCACATGGCCATGGCACTCGATGATCCGACTCGGTGCCCCTAGGCCATGCGGTGGTGCGCAGCGGCTTCGGCCACGATGGACGAAGAGTCCTGGGCAAGGGCCGCAAGGGCCGCTTGAGCCTCAGGCTGGGAAAATTGCGCCAGGGCTTGCACCAGGCGATGACGCACCTGCCAGTCGGGGTGATCGGTGAAGCTGAGCAGCAGCGGAATGGCGCGTTCGTCCTGAAGTTCCCCCAGGGCACCGATGGCCGCCGTGACCACCAGATCGTTGTCGGCCCGCACAGCGTCTTGCAGCAGGTCAAAGGCTTGGGGTTCCCCTAGTTCGCCGAGGGCAGCCACAATACTGAACTGCACTAGCCATTCCCCGGTGCCGTGGTACACCGCCGCGAGGTCGCCATAGGCAGAGTGCAGGTGTAGCCCACCAATGGCATCGGCGGCGGCGGCTTGCACGTCTGGCTCGGGATCATTGGTAAGGGCGCGGCGCAGCAGGGGTTCTACGGTGGCGAGGTCGTGTTGGCCTAGGCTGGCAAGCTGGCTAATAGCGGCGTAGCGAACTCGGGTATTGCCATCGTTGGCGGCAAGTTGGGCGAGGTCAAAGGCAGCGCCTAGGTCAAGTTCTCGGAATTGGTTCACGGCCCGCAGACGATCACCGTAATCCTCGGAATGTAGGAGTTCGCGCACAGAATCGGGGGTGATAGCCATTTCATAACCTCCAGCACATAACGCTTCCCTAATACTACAGGGCAAACGCATCCTCACCGTCGCTCAGCCCAAGACCCTGACGCCCTGGATTCAGCACAGCCAGGCGGCAACCGGGCTAGCGGTTTGTCAGGGTTAACTTTTAGGGTTGTAGATATGCGCAACGCCCTTTGACTGTTCGACTATTCGACCAGCTCATAGCTCACAGATCAGGACGACCGTAAACGACACGTTCAGGACGACCGTAAACGACACGTTCGGGCTGAGCCTGTCGAAGCCCGAAGGCTTAGTCTTGACGCCGCACTAGCCCCGAAATTCCGAGGCCACAATCATGGAGCCGATGCCGAGGTCGCTGAAAATTTCCAGCAGCAGGGCATGGGGGATGCGGCCATCGAGGATGTGGGCGGCTCCGACGCCTTGGGCTAGGGACCGGACGCAGCAGTTCACCTTGGGAATCATGCCGCCGGAGACAATGCCCGCATCGATCAGTTCCCGTGCCTTTTGGATATCCAGCTTGGGCAGCAGGGTGCTGGGGTCGGTGTAGTCTTCCAAAATGCCCTTGGTGTCGGTGAGGAGGATCAGCTTTTCGGCTCCTAGGGCGGCGGCAATTTCTCCGGCCACGGTGTCGGCATTGATGTTGTAGGCTTGGCCGTTGTCGTCCCTGGCCACGCTGGAAACAATGGGAATGTAGCCCACCTCCACCAG
>JALQST010000163.1 GCA_023264315.1 Nodosilinea sp. BSH.14 | reverse complement strand
TTTGCAGAAATTGGGCTTACCGGCGGATTTGGTGGTCAACTGGGAGTGGTTGGATCTCGCCCTCACCCACGAATCAGCCAACGCCACGGAGAACTACGAGCAGTTGGAACTGCTGGGGGATGCGGTGCTGCGGCTGGCGGCGACGGAATGTTTGCAGGAGAGCTTTCCCCAGGCGTCGGTGGGGGAGTTATCGGCCTTGCGATCCCAGCTCATTAGCGATCGCACCCTGGCCCAACTGGCGGCCCGACTGGGGCTAGACGCCTACCTGATTACCAATCCTCCCAGCCTGAAAACCAAGGGCGTACCCACCCAGCGCCTCGCGGATGCCCTAGAGGCCATAGTCGCCGTGGTCTACCTCGAAACCCACGATCTCAGTCTAATTCGGCCCTGGCTTGATCCCCATTTTCGGCGGCTGGCCCATAGCCTACAAACCGATCCCAGCCGCCAAAACTATAAGGATCTCCTGCAAAAGCTCACCCAGCAACGCCACCGCGCCCTACCCGAATACCGCACTACCGAATCGGGTCGGGAGGGATCTCCCCAGCGCTACCAAGCCGAAGTGTGGTTCCAAGGACGCTGCCTCGGCACCAACCACGGCCCCACCAAAAAACAAGCCGAACAAGCCGCCGCCGCCCTGGCCTATGAAGCCCTAACCACTAGCAATTCCATCATCCCTGGATTAGCTTAACGCGACAGGATCGTCGCATCCGCAGAAAAAATCAAGAATCATTCAGAAGAGATGTAAAGCCCTATAAGCTGAAGAGTCGTAGATCCTACATGGTCAAGGTCGTCCTATGCCCGCACCGATGGAAACCCCCGATCAGCAAATTGCCGTTCTCGAAGCGAATGCCCTCAAGATCTGCCAGGTGTGCGACCAAGGCTATCAAACCCTTGGGGAGAAGGGGACGGTGATCGTGCTGCGCCAGCTCGAAAATCCAGCCCTAGAACTCGAGGATTGGCAGGTGAAATATCGCCCCCTCAGTCGCATTGATGACATCCTCTCGGACTGGAAACAAACCCCACTCCAGGACATGGTTATTCGCTATAACCCGGATGTGTCGGTGGTGTGTACCTTTCTCTATCCCAACGGGGCACACATCAGCTACCACTTCGGCAAGGTATCTCCTGGGGGGAACGAGGGCTGAGACATTGAGGCCGTGGTAACAACGGCTTCTACGGTGGCCAGCCCTGCGGCCTCATCCACCTGGGTGATAGCCCAACGGAGGGGATCCCCCCAGGGCCGCAGGGCGGCTTCCACGGTGGCCACGGGGTCTTGGCCTAGGTGGGCGAGGGGTAGCGTGAGGCTGAGGAACTGAGTATTCAGGGGCGCAGTGTGGGACATCGGCCCGCCCTAGCCTTGGCCAAATTGCTTTTGGTACACGATGTCTTCCTTCTCGGTTTCGATTTTCAAATCCGAGCGGGGATAGGCGACGCAGAGCAAGGCATAGCCCTGGGCCTGAAGGTCGGGGCTCACCCCCATGCCATCAGTCTGATCCACTTGGCCTTCGAGGACGAGGGCAGCACAGGTGGTACACACCCCCGCTCCACAGGAGGTGGGCAGATTGAGCCCCGCCGCATGGGCCGCATCCAAAACGGTCTGATCCTCAGGCACTGAGATGGTGGTTGTGGTGCCCTGGTGCAGAATTTCGACGGTGTAGCTAGTGGCCATGGTGGGTGCTGTTGGAGATGAGGTATCAACGACGTTTGAGGACGGGTTGGGTTTTAATCCGTAACTATTCAACCTATCATCCCACCGGGAACGTGCGGTCAAATTCTTCCAGTAAATCGTCCATTTCCTCCAGGGCTTGGTTCACGTCAATGCGGAGGGTGCCCAAATCCGGCTGTTCTAGGAGCCGAATTAGCGCGTCCCGCTTGGCTTTGATGGCCTCTACCTTGTCTCGAATCGTTTGCACATCCATGGCGTTGTTCCAAATCGTCCTTAGACAGGATAAACAACTTTGGGGGGCGTGGGAAGTTGAGCCCCTACCCTTCTCGGCGGCAAAGGGGCATGATGATGAAGGAGTAATGTTCAACGTGGGACTGCTATGTTAGGCCGAATTAATTTAAGTCTGGTGCTGCTGGCCGTTGGGGGAGGGCTTACCATCGTGGGCTTTGTGGCCTATTTCCAAGACAACGCCACCCTCAACCTGGCAGGATTTTTCTACGGCATTCCCATCTTGCTGGGGGGGTTGGCGCTGCGGGCGGCGGAACTGGAGCCCGTCCCCTATAGCCAGCCCACCGCACCAGCGGTGTTGACCCTGCGGGAGGCCCAGGCTACCCCCACCCAAAACCAAGTGCGCCAGGATGTCACCCGCTATCGCTATGGCCAAGAGGCCCACCTCGATGTGGCGCTACAAAAGCTGGGCCTCAGCCCCTCGGGGGACGAATGCCCTGAACTGGCCAGCATCCGCGAACTGGAGATGGACGGTAACTATGCCCTGGTGCTGGAGTTTGACTCGCCCACGGTGCCCTTTTCCACCTGGGTGGAGAAGCAAAGCAAGATTGAGACCTTCTTTGGGCCAGGGGTGCGGGCCGACCTCCAAGCCCCCGCCGAGGACAAGGTGAACCTGGCCCTGGTGACGGTGCTGACGGCAGCCACGGCGGAGACTGCCGACCTTGGTTAGCCTCAGGTCGGGATCGGCTTGACGGACAAAACTGGCTAGTGGTTTGTCAGGGTTAAATTTTAGGGTTGCAGATATTCGCAAAGCCCTTTGACTGTTCGACAGGCTCACGGCTCAGGACAACCGTAAACGTCACGTTCAGGCTGAAAACGTCACGTTCAGGCTGAGCCTATCGAAGCCCTACTGCTTAGCTTGACACGGCACTAGAACCCATCCTCGTCGAGCCCCTGAACCCATTGCGGTCACAAAAATGTCAGGGGATTGCAATCCCCTGCCATGGTCTTGATAATCTCCTTCAGTCCGGTCTAGTTCGGCTCAGAACCTAGACCTACCAGCGAGAGAACTCGCGGTTGCCGCCACCGTTGCCGCGACCGCCAAAGCTGCCCCGGGGTGCACCACCACCAGCGCGCTTCTCCTTAGGACGGGCCTTGTTCACCCGCAACTCGCGCCCCATCCATTCTGCGCCGTCGAGGGCTTCGATAGCCGCATCTTCGTCCGCTTCCTTTTCCATTTCCACGAAAGCAAACCCACGGGGACGCCCGGTTTCCCGGTCGGTGGGCACCGTCACTCGGCTAACGGCTCCGTACTCAGCGAAGACTTCGGTAATGTCTCCCTCAGTAGCGTTGTAGGCAAGGTTCCCTACATAAATCGACATGGCACAACTCCAAATTAGACGTGAAATGTAGACAAGTTCGATTCGGAGTGGTACTCACCGATTTACCCGAGAACTGAGATCAGACTGTGACTAACCAGCCTACCGAAAGCAAAACATGTTACCCGCTTACTGTAACACAAGGGATCGAGCCATAAATGGTTTGTAACACAGTGTCAGCGGTGCTTATAGCCGTTTGATCCAAGCTTGATTTGCGGCTGAGGCTAGGGGCCGAATTAGCCTATAACAGGAGCCAAGGTGGGGGCTAGAGTTCCTGTGGGCAAAGAGCCAGCGGACAGCCCGGGGGTAGCCCCCGTGGCGAGGGTGCCCCGGTGAGGAGGGGTGGGCAGGGGGCCATAATCGGTTAGGTGGGAATGGCGCAGTTGACCCTGCTGATTGGCCTGCCAAATCTCGCCACTATTCACCTCCAAACAGGTAAGCCACTGACCCTCACAGGCCGCTGTGTCCAAACACACCGTATGGCCAAGATTGAGGGGGGCTCCATTCCGTTGGGGCGTGTGGCCACAAATTAAAATTTTGCCCGATGGATGGGGGGTTGGCTGCTCTAATTTGTCCCAGAAAATGGCCTGATCCGGCTGATGGAGGAGCGAGGTTTGGGGAGAGAGCGTCCCGTGTAAAAAAATGTGATGATCTGTGGCAAACCAACGCAAACCTTGATCTTTCAAAAGCTGCCAATGACTTTCGGGAATAGAGCCCAAATCTGAGGAATAGTGATCTCTGGATGGAGAGGTCTGGGCGTAGGATTTCAAGGTGTGCTGATCAACCAAGATATCCCCATTGATGACCGCTTGCCCTAGGTGCTTGGCAATGAGAAATCTGAGCTCATGATTGCCCAATAGCGGCACTAAAAGACCCCACCGAGAAAGCCTGACTAAACAGTCTAAAACCGCCTTGGAATCTGGCCCTTTGTTAATATAGTCGCCGAGGGTGATAATCCGGTCGCCAGGGCGAGGTGAGATGGCCCCTAGCACCGTATCTAGGGCGGTAGCACAGCCGTGAATATCACCGATGGCAAAGAGGCGCATAACCGCTTAAACCCTTCAACGCAAAGAGACTGGGGCACAATAGCGGACTGCCGTTCGATGGAAAATAAGCCTGAGTCTCAGCCCTAGGGTAGGCGGGCAAGCCTACGCCAGAGAAACCTTGTCTTTGGGAAAACCGCTATCTGGGAAGACTGCCCTATCTTGGAGATGCTTCAAATATATCAAGCCCACCTTTAGCTTCAGGTTATTGCAAGATTAAGCCCAGGTTAAGACAGGTCTTCAAGGCTCTGCCCCCGGCACTATACATCCCTATTAGCCAGAGTCAGTAAGGTCGCCAAGTCCAGGGAAAACCTCGCCTCCAGCCCCTCTCCTCGGAGGTTCGGATCACGGCCAAAGAGAATGTTGCTGATCTCCTGGGCATTCAAGATCAGTTGCCCTGTCGCCCTGCTTCCACGACGGCCTTGAGGCGTTGGTGCAGATCCGAGGGGCCGGGGGTGGGCACAAAGGGAGGGATGCTATCTGTGGGTTCCGAGGGCACCGTTGGGTGGGTCACAATCGGCTGGAAGTTGGGAATGGTTTTGGCCTGTAAAGACATTTCCGGGATCGTTTCCGTTGGGGGGGTGGGTGCTATCGCCCGATCCGCCGAGGGGAGTACCTCCAGATCAGCGGTAGCGGCGGGTGCGATAGCTGGCGTTGTAGCCATCGCGGCCCCGACCAGGACGGGGGCTAGGGCGGGTACGGTGGTTTCTGGGGCTGGGGCGGAATCGGCGAGGAGTATCGCGGGGGCAATCGCTTCGCTGGGGGGAGCGGGCTTAGCTAGGCGGGCTAATTGGTCGGGGGTGAGGGGCGGGATGCTGCGGGAGGAGGGCCAAGCTGCCGTTGGGGTGGCGTCAGAATCCGGTGGCGAGGTTGGGGAGGCTGCTGTCGCTTCAGCGTGGTTTGGGGATGGCTCGGCGACGTCCGTCATGGGGAGGGTGGCCAAGGGCTCTGAGGCTAGGGGATCTGTGCCCGGTTCGCTGGGGGCAGAGGATTCTGGGCCTTGGCTAAAGTTGAGGGGGGCTGGACTCACTTTGGCGGGGGTGGGAAGTTGACTGAAGGACTGGCCCAGAATAATGGACTCAAATTCGCGGTTGAAGTGGCGCAGGGGCAGCCCCCGTCGCTGCCAAAATTGCAAAATGTGATCCACGGAAACTACTTTATAGCGGCCTTGGTAGAGGGCTTCGGTGATGGCTTGGCTGACCCAGGCGGGCTCGAACCGTTGTAACCACTCTGTCACCATGGCTTCGGTGCCGTTAGATTCCACGTCAAAGCTATAGTCGCTGAGTAATCGGAGAATGGGCGTGGTATCTGGGGAAGTACGGTGTTTCGCCATGGCCTTTCCTAAAGATTCGTCCCCAACTCACGTCGCACCAACGGTTGCGTTTTACCCCAACTTTATCCTACGGGATAGATAGGTAGCCATCCGTAGGTTTTTTTACGGATGCCGGATGGGCTGACATCCCACGGTCAACCCCCGCTTGAGCCCGGCCAACCGCCCTGAGGGGGTAGAGAGAATGGCACAATCGAAACAGACGACGGACGTACACCGCATGATTCGCTGCTTCACCTTGTTTTGCCTCGTCCTGCTGATTCTCATCGGCGGGCTAGCCCATACCCCCGTCGCCTGGGGGGCCAACGTTGGGGGGCCAACTTCCCCGGCGAATCCTGCAACCCAGGCCGTGCTGGGCGAACCTCCGGCCTGGGTGTTCCCTTCCCCCAAACCCCTCCCCCACGCGGGGCAAGGGACGCTGATTCTAGCCCCCCTTCTCCCCAGGTGGGAGAAGGGGCTGGGGGATGAGGGCTATCCCCTACTGGTTGCGCTGGGTGATGGCCTAATTTCCCAGGAACGCCCTGCCGAAGCCGGGGCGATGATTGCTGAGTTGCGCCAAAAGGCCTTTGCCGCCTCCAATACCGGACAGTTTGCCGAGGCCGAAGAATACTGGAGTCTGTTACTGGAATATCTGCCCAACGAAGCGGCCCTGTGGAGCAATCGGGGCAATGTGCGCCTCAGCCAAAACCAGCCCCTCGCCGCCCTAGCGGACTATGACCAAGCGGTGGCCCTGGCTCCCGATCAGCCCGATCCCTACCTGAATCGCGGCGCAGCCTTGGAACGGCTGGAGCGCTGGGATGACGCCATCGCCGACTATAGCCGGGTACTGGACATCAATCCTGACGATGCCGCCGCCTACAATAATCGGGGCAACGCCAAGGCGGGGCTGGGGAACTGGGACGCCGCGTTGGAGGACTATCAGCAGGCGGTGGCGCTAGATCCTAAATTTGCCTTTGCCCGCGTCAACGCCGCCCTGGCCAACTATCAACTGGGCCATGTGGAGGACGCTATTCGCGAATTTCGCAACCTCACCCGCCGCTATCCCAACTTTGCCGATGCCCGTGCCGCCCTCACCGCGGCCCTGTGGGCCCATGGCCAGCCGGGAGAGGCCGAAAGCAACTGGGTAGCCGTCATTGGGTTAGATAGCCGCTACAAAAACCTGGACTGGGTGGCCCAGGTGCGCCGTTGGCCCCCGGCCATGGTGGCGGCGTTGGATCGGTTTTTGCATCTCTAGGCGGGTCGGAACACGATGGTTGACCTGTTGTTGATGACCAGCCTGGGCTTTTTGGGCAGCTTTGGCCATTGCCTAGGGATGTGTGGCCCGCTGACGG
>JALQST010000162.1 GCA_023264315.1 Nodosilinea sp. BSH.14 | reverse complement strand
GTTTTTATGGGTGGGGCACTCCCCGGTTTCCCGATCCACGAGGTTTTTTACCATGACTGCAACTCAACCCAAACCCACCGCCAACCCCAAGCCCTACAGCCGCGAAGACTGGTGCAGTGGCTATCGCTCTCAGCCCAACGAGTACAGCTATTGGATTAGCAACATTGAGGGGGCGATTCCCACGGAGCTAGAGGGCACCCTGTTTCGCAATGGGCCGGGGCTGCTGGATGTGGCAGGCTATCCGGTGAAGCATCCCTTTGACGGGGACGGCATGATTAGCAGCATTGCCATTAAGGATGGGCGGGCCTATTTCCGTAATCGCTTTGTGCGGACAGCGGGTTATCTGGCGGAACAGCAGGCCAAAAAGCCCCTTTATCGCGGCGTGTTTGGTACCCAAAAGCCCGGTGGTCCCTTGGCCAACGCCCTTGACCTGAAGCTCAAAAATATCGCCAACACTAACATCATTTACTGGGCCGACCGTCTGCTGGCCCTGTGGGAAGCCGCCCCACCCCACCGCCTCGATCCCGTTACTCTAGACACCTTTGGCCTGGATACCCTAAACGGCCTAATCGCCCCAGAGGGAGCCTTCACCGCCCACCCCAGGATTGATCCGGGCCATCACGGGCAGCCGAGACTGGTCGGATTTGCCGCTAAGGCGGGCCTCTCCAGCACCATCACCCTGTATGAACTAGACACCGCAGGCAACGCCCTCAGCCAGCACAGCCACGTCGTCCCCGGCTTTGCCTTTCTGCACGATTTCGCCCTCACCCCCAACTACGCCATCTTCTTCCAAAACCCGGTGAGCTTTGGGCCGCTGCCTTTCCTATTGGGCTTCAAAGGCGCAGCAGAGTGCATTCGCTTTGCCCCCAAACAGCCCACCAAGATCGTCGTCATCCCCCGCAACGGCACCGACCCCATGCAGGTGATCGACGCCGACCCCTGCTTTGTCTTCCACCACGCCAACGCCTTCGAGCGGGACGGCAAGCTGGTGATCGATTCAGTCTGCTACGACGGCTTCCCCAGCCTGGAGGACAGCGCCAACTATAAAACCGTGGACTTTGATAAAGTACCCGTTGGCCAACTGTGGCGGTTTACGGTGGATTTGGCGACGAAATCCGCCCAGACCGAGACCTTGATTTCCCGCTGCGTTGAATTCCCTACCCTGCACCCCGACCGTATGGGGCGAGCCTACCGCTACCTGTTCATCGGCACCACCCACGCCGACCAAGGTAATGCACCCCTACAAGCGCTCTTGAAATGGGACGCCCACACCGGAAAAACCGAAGTCTGGAGTGCGGCCCCCCGTGGCTTTGCCGGAGAACCCCTGTTTGTGCCCCGCCCCGGTGCCACCGCTGAAGATGAGGGCTGGGTGCTGATGCTGATGTACGACGCCGAACGGGGCTGCTCCGACCTGGTGATCCTCGATGCCCAGGCGATCAGTGCTGGCCCCATCGCCCGCCTGAAGCTCTCTAACCATGTGCCCTACGGCCTGCACGGCAGCTTTGTACCTGAATACTTCGGGCCGCAGGACTAGGGACTTCATCCATCACGACACCCCCCGATTTCTGCCTGTACAGCCTCCATGGCAGAAACCGGGGGGCGGCTTGCGCCTAGGCGTACAGACTCGCAACGTAGTCGCCATAGCCGTTGTAAAGCACCGTGGGCTGGGTTTCCCAGTTGAACAGGTTGGTGGTTTCCCCCAGCAGCCGTTCCGTGGCCTGAGACCAGCGGGGATGGGGAACATCCGGGTTCACGTTGGCCTCGAAGCCATACTCGTTAGGCGCAATGGTGTTCCAGTAGGTAGCGGGCTGCTGATCGACAAACTCGATTTTGACAATCGCCTTAGCCCCTTTAAAGCCGTACTTCCAGGGCACCACCATGCGAATGGGGGCACCGTGCTGCTTGGGTAGGGTGCGGCCATAGATGCCCACCGCAAAGAAGGCCAGGTCGTTGGCCATTTCTGCCACCGTCAGCCCCTCCACATAGGGCCAGGGCAGGTTTAGGGCAAAGCCATAGGCGGGGCCGGGGCACACCTGGGGATCGTAGTAGGAGGTAAACCGGACAAATTTGGCGGTACTGGTGGGATCGGCGGCCTCCAGGATGTACCGCATGGGGAAGCCAATCCACGGCACCACCATGGCCCAAGCCTCGACGCAGCGGAAGCGATAGGTCCGCTCCTCTAGGGGAAATCGGCGGGTGAGGTCATCCAAATCGTAGGTTTGGGGATTCTTCACCAGCCCCGACACCTCCAGCCGCCAGGGATCGGTGGGTAGGGCCTGGGCATTGGGCCAAATGCCTTTAGTGCTGCCAAACTCATAGTAATTGTTGTAGCTGCTGGCGTAGACTTGGTCTGTCGGAGGCCGACCGGCATCGGCAAAACCAGGATTCCGGGGTACAGCACCGAGGGATCGCCCCAGGGTTTTTTCCAGTTGTGGATCAATGCTTCGGGGGGATTGGCAGGCGGTTAGGGGCGCGATAGAGAGCCCAACTCCTGCCCCAATCATCGTTTTTATCAATCGGCGACGGCTCCAAAAGGCGGCTTCCGCCGTAACCTGCCGCTCAGACAGTTGCCAATCGGGCTTGGGATGAAAGAAAACCATGGTGCGAGGAAAGAATAGCCTAAAGACCTCCCTATTGTGGCACTGGCTTCCCAGCCTTGCTGCCCCACCCAGGGCTTTCTCCTAGGGGCGGCTGTGGGTGAAGTTATGTAAAGATGCGCCCGTAATACTGTGGAGAATCTAAAGAGAGGCTGAAATTCGTGCCCTGTGCAAGGAAAGACCTCCATCAGGGGTCAGTCCTTTGGGGATAGGATTTCAGAAAAAAGAAGAGATCAGAATCCGGACATTTTTTGAACGTTGGGCAAGCCTTTTACGGGGTTCATCCCCCGTAAAAGGCTTGCCTATCGAGGCTTTTGGCCAAACCGATTAGACCTCATAGGGCTTGCTGGGGGCTGATCCCAGGTCTCCCTGGAGTGAATGCAGGCTTCAGGGCTTTGCCTCGCATATTAAGGAAAGGTTAATAGCGGACTCCGTAGATACGCGATTGTAACGGTGTTGGTTTCGTCGCTAAGCTAGGAGTACGCAAGGTTAATGTCCATACTCTACGTTGAAGTACGCAACTGACGGTATGCTTAGATTTCAGTATTAATACGGTTTTGTTCTTTCCTGCATGATCGGTATGCAAGCTTCATCTTGTCGTCGGGCTTCCGGGAATACGCTAGAACTGTTGCAGCGCTACCAGCAACAGCTTTCTTTGGATATCCGCAATCGCTTGGTCAACCTCAATATTGGCTTGGTGCGCCGCGAAGCCTACCACTGGCTACAGCGCTCTGGCGAATCCTTTGATGACTTGATGCAGGTGGGCAGTCTCGGCCTGATCCGTGCCATTGAACGATTTGACCCGGCCAAGGGCTATGCCTTCAGTTCCTTTGCCACCCCCTACATCCGTGGCGAAATTCAGCACTACCTCCGAGACAAGGGCAGTTCCATGCGCATTCCCCGCCGCTGGCAGGCCCTAGAGTCCCAGTCTCGCCGCGTGATTCGTCAATTTCACCTCGATGCTGGGCGAGTTCCCACGGATCAGGAAATTGCCGCCGCCCTCGAAGTTTCCTTAGAGGAATGGCACGGTGTGAAAATGGCTCGCTATAACCAGTCTTTGCTGAGCCTGGATGCACCGATGCAGGATGAAGATCTCGGCTCGGCCTGCTTGGGAGACATGCTGCCCGACAGCAAGTATCGCAGTTTCCAACTGGCCCAGGAAGACCAGATGCGGATTCAGAACGCGCTACAACAACTAGAGAACCGCACCCGTGAGGTGTTGGAGTTTGTCTTCCTCTACGATCTCACCCAAAAGGAAACCGCCGAGCGCATGGGAATTAGCGCGGTGACGGTTTCGCGACGGGTAAAACAGGGACTGACCCACATGCGGACTCTCCTTACAAACTCTGATGACGAAATCTCCTAGGGCCGTTCCACCAATCAATAATTAAGCTATCGTTTAGGCATTCAGCTAGGGGAACGAAGGAGACGCCTCCATGGGAGCTGCTGTTTTTTTCATTTTGTTTGGTTTGGGCGTCATGATAGCCACCATAGGAGGTCTTATCGGCCTGGTGGATGCCTTTCGCGTGAGCCCCGTGTGGGGGCTTTTATCCTTTTTTGTTCCCTTTGCCCTGTTGGTCTTCTGCATCAAGTTTTGGGGTAGCCGCAAGTGGGCCAAAATTAGCCTCTTGACCACCCTGGCGGGGTTGCTGTCAATGCTGGCCGGTCTGCCGTTTATGGCGGGTTTTGTGCAGCAACGACTGGCGGGTATGGGCGAGTCCACGGGAGATATGGCCGCTGATTCCCTGCCCACCGATGGGGAGCCGGTGGAGCAAGTCCCTCTCGATCAGCAACCCATCGATCAGCAGGCCGTTGAACAGGTGCCCATTGAGTCAGTCCCCGTGGAGGGCGATCCCAACTTTGCGACGCCCATGGTGCCTGCCGCCCCTCAGTTGGCCAACGTGGCGAGGGCCGAGTTGATTCAATCTACAGATCCCGATGAGCGGGTGCGGCAAATCAATAGCCGTCGGGCGGATCCCTTTGCTACGGTACCTATCCCGCCACCGCCACGGGTAACGCCACCGCCACCGCCACCCAGCGGTTCTGCGCTGCCAGGGGTACCGGGTGCACCCGGTACCGCCCAGACCCCTGGTGGGGCATCCCCATCTGGGCCTGGAGGGGGATCTACGCCCGGAAATATCCCTGGGCCTCTGCCTCCGGTGGCCCTAGCGCCGCTGCCCAGTTTGCCAGAGCCAACCCAGGCCCTTGAGGTTGTCGTAACGGGGGTTGTGACCATTGGGAATAACACCTATGCCATTGTGCAGTCCCCCAGCGAGCCGACAGGGCGCTATGTGATGGAGGGCCAACGGGTGGCGGGTGGAACGGTATTGGTGAAGCGAATTGATACCCGTGGCAGTGAGCCCATTGTGGTGCTGGAGCAAAATGGTGTGGAGCTAACCCGGGCGGTAGGGCTTCCTGAGCAAGAGGAAGAAAGTACGCCCACCTAGCCGATCCAGATAACCTCGACCGATTCCCCATCCCTATTCTGTCCAGTCCTCCGCGTGAGTCATGGCAGAATAGGGATGTTTTGTGTTGGTGTGAGGCAATCAAGTATGCCGTTTCAAACGGTTGTGATTCAAGGGCTGTGGGGTTTGGCCTCCGTAGTGCTCGTGGAAATGGTGCGGGATGGCTACCATGTGCTTGGCCATTACTGGTCGCCCTTGGTGGCCCTCCATAATTGGCACCACCGGGCCTATAAGAAAGACTTTACCCCCGTCAGCGAGGATCTGTATCGACAGGCCCAACTCCATAACGATGTGCCTGAGGCACTAGCGATGATGGCCGTAATGGCCCTAGTGGCTGGGGTCTCTGGAATGCCAGGTTTGTGGTTAGGGGTGATCTACGGCGGCGTTTTTTTGGCCACGGCTATTGCCCGTTCCCAGGGCTGGCTACGAACCACCGACCTTACCCACGAACCAGGGGAATTGACGACCCCCCCTAGCAACTGGCTAGTGAACCGCACCTACCACTGGCGTCACCATTTTGACGACACCAACGCCTACTACGCCGGGTACTTTACCGTGACAGATAAGCTGATGGGGACAGCCCTGTCCCTCAAGGGCAAAACTGTGGCGGTGACGGGGGCATCGGGCACCCTAGGCCAAGCCCTGATTCGAGAACTGCTGAAGCAACGGGCCAAACCCATTGCCCTGACCACCACCGACGGGGCCGATTTCCCGGAATCTGTGCCCTGTTGGCGGTGGCAACCCGGAGCTGAGGCTGAACTGCAAGAGGCGCTGCGGCGGGTCGATATTCTCATCATCAACCACGGCACCAACGTCCATGGGCATCGCACCCCGGAGGCCATCGCCCAATCCCTAGAGGTGAACGCTCTCTCTGGCCTACGGCTGATGGAGGTCTTCTTCAGCACCGTGGAAACCTCTCCCCAGCGGGCGAATAAAGAGTTGTGGGTCAACATCTCCGAAGCCGAGGTGAACCCGGCCTTTAGCCCCCTCTACGAAATCTCGAAGCGGCTGATGGGAGAACTGGTGACGCTGAGACGGCTCGATGCTCCTTGTGTGGTGCGCAAGGTGATCCTGGGGCCGTTTAAAAGTAACCTCAACCCGGTTGGGGTGATGTCGGCGGATTGGGTAGCTTGGGCCACGGTGACCCTGGCGAAGCGCAACGTGCGAAATATCATCGTCACGATCAACCCCTTTACCTATCTGCTGTTCCCCTTCCACGAACTTGGCCATTGGATCTATTTCAAGCTGTTCTCCCGCCGCCTGTCTTAGATCCAAACCCAGACCCAAATCTGGCCCCAAACCTAGAGATTTCCTCGCCCCTACGCCCATCCCATCCAAGGGGCGAGGTTTCCTCATCGGCTAGGGAAAACCTGAAGAGATGCTTAACGGTAAGTTATGCCGAAACGTAAACGATTACAGTAGGTTCGGGTTTTGGTTCAGCACATATATCTACCCATTGGGGCTTAACTACCGCAACTTCACCATGGCCAACCTGAGGGGCGTCAACCTAGCCGAGGCCCAACTGGGGCACAGCAACCTGTATGGGGCAAACCTGGCTGAGGCGATCCTCACCCAAGCGGATCTGAGCCGTGCCAATCTCCAAATGGCCCATGGGCAGCGGTGCGATCTGCGGGGGGCAAACCTCAGTGGGGTCGATTTGCGTCAGGCTGACCTCACAGACGCCAACCTGGCGGGCTGTACCTTGGTGGGGGCGCGGCTAGAGGGGGCCATTCTCCACGGAGGTAACCTGCGGCAATGTAATCTGTTCCGCGCCCTGGGGCTAGACTTGACCGGAGCCCACTGCGATGGCACCACCATTTTGACCACGGGCTATAACTACGAGTTGTGACAAGCCGCAGGCCATCATGAACGGCTTACCAGCGGGCATCGAAGGCGCAGTCGATGTAGTCTTGCAGGAGTAGGTAGCGGCCAT
>JALQST010000161.1 GCA_023264315.1 Nodosilinea sp. BSH.14 | reverse complement strand
ATCTGCTGCTTCAGGCTGTCGGCCTGGGCTTGGAGGTCTTTGATCTGGCGTTGTAGGGCGGTGTATTGCTCAAAAATCGTCATCGGTTTAGGTCTCCCTTGGTGGATGGTTTCGGGGTGCCCGTGGGCCTCGGCTGGCCCCTGGGCGCTGGGTGATGTAATCGTCGGTGGCATAGTCGAAGAAGTCGTCGTCGTTGTCCCATTCCTGGGCTACCTGCTCTCGGTGGCGGTGGCAATCCTCGCAGATCCCCTCGTCCCACCATTCCCCGGTTGGTGCCGTAGCCACAAAGTACACAGCGGTTCATAGCAAGCTCAACTGCTCGATCCGTGGCTTGGGTTCTTCTCCTTCGCGGTAGGGGCGTAGGTCGGTTAGTGGCCCTGCCCATCGGCCTCCACCATCAATAGCGACCTGGCCTAGGCGGAAACCAAGTTTGTCCAGGGTGCCGATCTGTCCTGTGGGCAGAATCACGCGGGAATCGTAGTCAAGGTCATGGGGGTTCATTTCCAGTAGTTCTAGGGGCGTGTATGGGCATTGCCAAGCCATTGTGGTGTTTTCCTCCGGTGAATGGGTAGGTTGGCCCCTAGGCGGCTAGGGGCGGGTGACTTTGTGCCCTTGCTTATTTACTACTGCAAACTGACTGCATACATCTGCCGAGTGTCTATTTACGATTTACAGTAGGATTATCGAATTGAGGTTTTGTGTATGCCAACTGTGAAGGTGAAACGAGTAGTAGAACTGGTGGCTGATTTCCCTGGGCTGGGCAGTCGCATCAAGGCGGCGCGGGAGAGTGATCCTCGGTCGGTGGCGGCTATCTGCCGCGATGCGGGCATGAGTCGGCAGTATTGGTATCAGCTTGAGCGGGAAGACTTACGCGCTCCTGCTACCGAGGAAATTATTAGGCGCATTGAGTCCGTGTTAGGAGTGAGTTTGGAGGTGAGTTTCGATGACAACTAGCAATGACCGACTAGAGCAGATTGAGTCGATACTGGCAGAGTTGGCCCGTCGTCAAGCTCAGACGCAAGAACAAATCGATGGGCGCTTAAGCCGCATTGAACAGGTGGTAGAAAGTAATGCCCGTGCCATTGAGGCGTGGTCAGGGCGGATTGATGAGTCGGGCACTCGGTTAGAGGTCGCGATCGCGGATACGGTGGCGATGATTGCCGATTTAGGCCGACAACAGCAGGAAACCGATCAACGGTTTGAGGTTTTCCTTCAAGAGTCTAGGGCTGACCGGGTGCTGAATGAAAGTGAGCATCGGGCTTTTCGCGAAACCTTCCAAACGTTGCTAGCTGAAATTTCCCGGATCTGGCAACGGGTTAGCTAACCATTCTCCCTACCCCAAAACAAAACCCCATCAGCGGCGATCGCGGGTGGGGGTTTGTTTTGGGCTATCGGCGGCGGCGGCTTCGAGGTCGCCTTGTGCTCAACGCCTTACGGCATCAGAGGTTTGGCACAGCGACCTCTTGAAACCCTTGCTACACAAACCTTTCAGAGGTTGATTTGCAAGGTGGAGGATATCGAATTGTGCCATTGATCTATACCGCTGATTTTACCACCTCCTGCTGTGTTCAAACCCTTGTGACACAAAGCCTTCACGAATTGCAAGCATCTCCAGGACGTGATGACAGCATGGTAAGCCTTATCATGTGAGCTTTTTGGCGTGTGTTTACCCAACAGTAGCCACAACAACCAGAGATCCTTGCATCAGAAAATTTGGTGCAAGTTGTGATCCACCTCCCAAGCTTCAGGTCGATTACAAGCCTCGATGCGTTCTAGATCCACTATGACGTCCCAATTTCAATTAAACGTCCTCAAGATACTCTGGAATAGGCTGCTTTTAGCCTCTGAAACGACCTATCTATAAGGCTTTCAGGAGATGTGGCCCATTTTTACATGAATCGGTGCCATACCCCGATCAGATTGCTGCGGCCCTAACCAAGCTCTCGGAGATTGGCGGCGTTGTCCGGGGTATCGATCTGCTCGAAGATCGTGGGGATGCCTAGCTATAAAACCCTTTCTGGAATCACCCTTTGGTTAACCGTCGGAATCCTCCTGGCCCTGGGCGCGATCGCGTTTGTGGGACGGGTGATTCGGCTTTCGTTGGTGGGGCAATAATGGCTTACTTGTCAGATCCCGAAGGTATCCCCGAAGATTGGGATGAGCCGATCATGGCGGATGGGCTGCAACAGGCAAGGCGGCGCTGTAGGGCGATGGCTGAAGCCTATACCGAGCAAGGGCAGTCAGAGGTTGAGCTGATTGATGTGATTAAAGCCAGTACCAAAGCCCGTCAGCGTTACCTGTGTAGATTTAGGAGTCAGCCATGAACATTACCCAGCTTGTGTTTGCTTGGCCTAGGGACGCTCAATACTCCTGTGAACCTGACACCTATGACGGTTGGGCCATTGAGGACTACGACTTTGAAATTAGCGGTGCCCCTTTGGCCCTGGGGGATGTGCGAACCTGGGAAGGTCGGCAATGGACGGTAGCCACCTTGGAGGATTACAGCCCTGTGGATGGGGCGGATCAAGGCTTTAATGTGGCGGTATTGACCCTAGATGGTCAGGTGCCCCAACGGGATAGTTGGGAGGGAACAGCCCCACGGGTGATGTATGTTTGCATTTCCCCCGATGATGTTCTCTTTGGCCTGCCTGAACATCCTGAAGCCCTGCCTGACATTGGTTCTGAAGTTCACGATATGCCCGGTTGGGTGGCCAGTACGCTGCGAGAATTTGCCCCCGCTGGTCGGGGTAGCTATGACCAAGTGTTGGTGTACTGGTGTGCGGCGGCTGTCCTAGATCACGCTCACGCGATGGCGGCCTAACTAGGCGCAATGGCTCCTTACCCTGCCAAACGAAACCCCCATCGGCGCGGTGCTGGTGGGGGTTCACTATGGGCTTAGCTGTAGTAGTAAGCTGCTTTGATTCGTTCGGCCTGGACGGTCTTCTCCCATCCCGCTTCAAGGTCGTAGACGTTGAAAGGGTACTGGGGAGATTCCTTCAGGATGCCAACTTTGCAGAAACCTCGTAGGTATGCCCTCGCGGTGCTGCGGTTAAGATCGGCTCCTTCAGAGAACTGTAGGCTGGTGAATGGCTCTTTGCGCTTCATCAGCCAGTCCCACGCTTGAATCATTTGTTGAGAAGGTCGGACAAATGAGGGTTCGGCCATCTATTTAACTCCTAGATGTTGTTTTTCTCGGAGTTGTCTTGTGTTGTGATGTTTTGTGTTGTGATGTGCCGTGGAGAAATTATAGCGCTGCGGCGGTGTTCATTGGCCTAGCTGCTCCAATACGGCATTAACTCGACGTTGCTGGTCTCTGGGCACGTTCATCGGAGGCCCGCCCTTGGCCCTGCGGCTGGCCTCTAGGGCAGCGGTACGGGCGGCAATGATCTGCTGTGGGTTGGGGTCTGCGGTGGGCAGGTGGGCAACTAGGCGCTGCCCCGCGTCAGGGCTTTGGGTATAGCTGTCCAGGGCTGCCTTTCAATCCCTCCAAGGGCATTCACCCAGTTTCAGCAGTATTGCCAGCAGCAGGGCTACCGAGGAAGTAAGGACGCTTTCAGGAATTGGGCCAAGCGGAACCCCGCCGAGCTACGCCAGCAGTACGGATTAGAGGCCACGGGCTACTCTGGCAAGAGCAACACCGCCCCCAGCTACCGCAAGACAAGATAAACTGATACTACTCGCAATTACAAGTAGTATGAAAAATAGAGACATTGAGATTCTAGATATTGAGCGCCAGCCCATCACCTTTGAGGAGTTGCGGGCCATGATGGCTTGGAGTTGGGGCGAGCTAGGCGTGGCAACGGCTGACCTCTGGCACCAGTTCAACCGCGATTATTGGCAAGGAGAATTGCATCCGTGCCCGATTTGGTTCCCTTCCGCTAGCCCTTACGGGAATTGGATTGGGCTATATAGCGCCAATCCAGACGGGCAATCCCTGCATATCCAGATCACCCAGAACCAAACGGGGTCGTTGGCCAGCGTAGGGGATATTCTGTTGCACGAAATGATCCACCAGTATCTCGCAGAAACTAGGCAGGACACCCAGCACAATGCTGTCCCGTGGTGCAGCGAGATTATGAGGCTCAGTCGCGAGATTTGGGGCCAGGAGATTTGGGCCAGCCCCGCACTCCCACGAAAAAACCTAAAGACCGGAAAATCTATCCGAGTTCAAGCCCTAGGCCCAGACGGGCAAACCAGTCTGACGCGAAAAGAAATCGCAGGATGGCCGCAATCCCTAAAGCTCAGTATTGCGACTACTTATAGTAGTGAGTAGTAATTAAACCATGCCGGGAATGGTTTAGGCCGCAGCAGAACCCGCCCGCCGCCAGGAGGGAGGGGTTCTAGGGCCAAATCGGGGGAGGTTTCAGGCGATCGCCCTCGGTGGGGAGGGGATTACCCCGCCAAAGCCGGAGGGGAATCATCCTCGGTGGGGAGAGGAGGGGGGCCGGAGGAATGATCTGGGGAGGAAGTTGGTAGAAATTCGTTATTTGTCCCCTCTAACGAGTTTTTACCACCCCCACTGAGGGCCAACTCACGGGCCGCGACCAGCGCCAGCCAAGTATCTGGAGCGGTAATCGAATAGCTCCACACCTGCGTGCCCTCGATTCGAGTTTTGTCCTTCTGCTGGGTGATGAACCCGAACTTCCAAGCGACCTTATTGCAGATGGCGGTATCGTTCTGGTCTTCGTGGATATTGAGCCGCCAGTAGCGCCGAATCTCATCTCGGTACCGCAGGGCCAGGGCTTTAAGTTCGCCCTCAGTCCGCCCACAGGGCACCACCTCACCTGCTTTCCAGAGCCGTTCAACGAGGGGCCGGAACAGCGCCGCGATCGCCGCCTTTGGGCCATTCTGGGGGAGTAAGTGAGCCGCCTTGAGCCGTTGCCCTAGGATGTGCTGGGCTTCTTTGGCATCGATTTCCCACAGTGCTTTGTAGTGGCCGGATTCTGCCCACAGCGCCGCACCAGGGGCCAGCGGGCCTTTACTGGGCTTGCCGTCGCTTGCTTTGGCACGAGGGCAGAATTGCGCCTGATACCAAAGCTCTGGGCAATTCCAATCGACACCGGGGAACCGGGCCATCAGCCGCACCTTAGCCGCTTTGGCGCGTTGCTCACGGGTGCTATCGGTGGATCGGATAATTTGGTTTGCCCATTCCCATGTGTGAGTCTCGTCTAGGGCTTGCCCTGCAAAGAAGGCAGAATCTTCACGGGCCAGGACTTCTTTGATTTCGTCCCACTGTTCTTTAATTGGATCCGATTTGTCGCCCTCGGTGCTGACGGTGACAAGATGCGCCGCCGCCTCTAATCGGTCGATCAAGGCGTCCGCCGCCTGCACCTTTTGTGCCCAGCGCCGCTGCCCACGGGCCGCAAGGTACCGCTTGATCGCGGCATCGTGCGGATCATCGGGGGATGGCTCAAACCCGCCCGCCTTGGCATACCGCGCCGCCTCAGTGGCCAGTTCGTTAGTAATCGAGAGCCGACCAGGGCTTTCCCCAGGCCCAGGCTGGATGTAGGCGGGTACCCAGATGTATCGAGGCACTGGGGGCCGATACCGCCCTAGGAGCTGCATGGCGGTGTCCGTGTCGAGGCTTGGGAAATAGCCCCACACGCTATCGAAGTACGCCCCCGCTGCTGTGATACCGCCCTCGATGCTGAGGCCAGTTTTGCCGCTGGGGGAGAGAATCACCAGTTGGGGCAACGTGGCATAAAGCCAAGGTTCGGGGGACTCGAAGAATGCCCGGTAGCGCCCGCCCTCATTCGTTTCTGAGTCGATCCGCGCCACCTCGATACCCAATTCCTTGGCGCAATACTCTAAACGCCGCCCTTCTGCCTGCGATGTGGTCACATACAGAATCCGCTGCCCATCGCCGAGGGCATCAAGCAACCGCGATCGCCAGCCGTTTAGGGGAGTGGCTTTGTCCACATAGACGGGCCAGGGTGTTGCTGCTCTGGTGTGGGTAACGCCTCGCACCAGTTCAGCACCGGATAAGACTTGCACCAGATCAATAGTGTCCCGATCAAGGCCATCTTCGGCCAAAACGATGGCACCGCCCGCCGTCGCCCGTTGCAGGAGGGCGATCACGTCCTCCCATCGGTCAGCCCAACTCCCCTTGAGAGTGCCGCCTAGGGCCGCATCCGTGAGGGTTTGCGCCGCCTCGTCAATCACCAGCAGCAGGGGCCGATCTTGAGGGATGAGCTGGGCTACTCGGTGGGCACTGTTGACACAGGCTACCAGGCCACCGTTGACGCTAATATCCGCCTCAAGGGCTTGTCGGTCTGCCTTGCCTGTCCCGTAGTCGTGGATATGGGGGAGTGCCCAGTCCTGAGCGGTCTGCTGGCCTAGGGAGTTGAGAGGGGAGAACACCACTGTTACCCCACCCGCCGCTTTCCAATCCGCTACCCAATCCCGCCCGATGCGGTAGGTTTTGCCGCTGCCCATATTTGCCGCGAGCCAATGCACCGCCCCACGGGTGAGGGTGGGTAAGGTAGGCAGATATTCGCCCTCGGTATGGCGTTGGGCCACCGGGCCAGGTTGGGCCAGGATATACCGAGCTTTGGCCACCGTAGCCCGCCGCCGCCATTCTCGGAGGGAAAGCGCCCGATCTAAGCGACCTTGCAGCCACGCCGCCCGGTCTTCGGAGGGAAGCGCCGCCAGGGCATCATCAATCCCCTTACCCAGGGCACCGTCCCACACAAGGAACCGAACATTACCGCCCGTCGCCTGAATAGCGGAACCGAGCCGTTCAGCTTGGGTAGCCACGTCGCTCTGAGTCTTGGCTTTCTCGTCTTGGTCGAAGGCCACCAACACCCGTCGCCCGTCCTTGGCCAGCGCCGCCAACAAAGGGTGAAGCTCCTTACTCCCCTTGCCCGCCCGCCACATCGTGATCCCTCGCAGGGCTACCGCTGGGATACCGAGGCTAATCAGGGCAAGGGCTTTCTTAAACCCCTCGGTAATAACGGTGCTACCTCCAATCGCCTCCCACACTGGCCAAAAGAGGTGGCTGGGGATTTTCAGGTCTGGAGGAATAGTAAGGGGGTTGGGGGCTGCGAATACTGAGGATGGGCTT
>JALQST010000160.1 GCA_023264315.1 Nodosilinea sp. BSH.14 | reverse complement strand
AACGCCCAGGTGGTGGTGCTGGGGGATACCCTCAAAACCCGCCTGTTTGACGATGAACCCGCCCTAGGCCGTTCCCTGCGGGTGGGCGGCGTCAACTTTAGTGTGATTGGCGTGCTGGAAAAGAAAGGCTCTAACCTGGGGCTAGACTATGACGATGCCGTCATGGTGCCCATCACCACCCAGGCCAACCGATTGGCACGGGGCGAACGATCCCCTTACGGCATTGACGTTTCCTTTATCACGGTCTCCGCCCGCGACCGGGAGAGCATGGCCACGGCGGAGTTTCAAATCACCAACCTGCTGCGCCTGCGCCACAACATCCGTGACGATGACGATTTCTACATCAGCAGCCAAGACACCCTGCTCACCATTGCCAACACCATCACTGGAGCCCTGACCCTGATGCTGGCGGCGATTGCCGGGATTTCCCTCCTCGTCGGCGGCATCGGCATTATGAACATCATGCTGGTCTCCGTGCGGGAGCGCACCCAGGAAATCGGCCTCCGTAAGGCCATCGGGGCCTCCCAAGGCGACATTTTGGGCCAGTTTTTGATCGAGGCGATTATCCTCTCCGTGGCCGGGGGCGTCATCGGCACTGCCCTTGGCGTCAGCGGCATTGTGCTGATTGGTGTACTCACCCCCTTCGATGCCGGGATTTCCATCAGCGCCATTGCCATGGCCGTCAGCATCTCCGGCGGTATTGGCCTGTTCTTTGGCGTTTTCCCCGCTCGCCAAGCCGCCCAGCTCGACCCCATCGTGGCCCTACGGACGGCTTAGGGTTTAAGCCCACCGAATTGAGTTGATCAAATTTTATGAAAACACCCTGCTAGTCTGCCTTGATAAGAGGGGAACCGGATTCAAAGTCCCCCTGAGAAAGGGGGATTTGGGGGGATCTCCAAGAATTGAGGACAGGACACCAAGATGTGTATTAGCGGTAGCCCAAGTTATGGGAGGACAAAGCTAAGGCTAAGCGATATCTTGGTGATCAACTGAGGCCTAGAGGCCATCTCCAGGGTCCTAGGCGGACTAAAAGTAGCTGTTTTAGAACGGGTTTTCCTATGGCGGTGATTGCGGCTCAACCTTATGACTATCCTCTGCCCATGGAGACCGGGGTAGCCTTGATGATTATCGACATGCAGCGCGACTTTCTAGAGCCGGGGGGGTTTGGTGCCGCCCTGGGCAATGAGGTCAGCCGCCTCCAGGCCATTGTGCCCACGGTGCAGCAACTCCAGAACACCTTTCGAGACCGGGGCGGGCTGATCTTGCAAACCGTGGAAGGCCATCGCCCCGACCTCACGGACTGCCCCCCCAGCAAGCGTCTGCGGGGCAACCCCAGGCTCAAAATTGGCGATCCGGGGCCGATGGGGCGAATTTTAATCCTGGGCGAACCGGGCAACCAAATTATCCCGGAACTAGCCCCCCAACCGGGCGAACCGGTGATTGCCAAGCCCGGGAAAGGAGCCTTTTACAACACCAACCTAGAATTCCTGCTAAAGACCCACCAGATTACCCACCTGATCGTCGCCGGGGTGACAACCGAGGTCTGCGTCCAAACCACCTTGCGCGAAGCCAACGACCGGGGCTATGACTGTTTGCTGGTGGAAGACGCCACCGAAAGCTATTTCCCCGAATTCAAACAAGCCACCCTGGACATGGTACGCGCCCAGGGTGGCATTGTAGGATGGACGGCTACCGCCCACCAAGTCCTCGCTGGGTTGGCCCAATGGCAAGCACCACCGAGGTTTTCGAGGTAGTCAACCGCAGCGTTGTCCGGCAGCAATGTCCAACAAGGACTTAGTGCCCGATAAGGACTTAGTGCCACAGGAGCTTGAGATCCGCTTGGCGGGCTTCGGCAAAGCGCTGCTCATGGTAGTGGAGATCTTCGAGCCAGGTGCGCAGTTCGGCTTCAGACACGAGACGTACGGACTGTCCCGTCACTGGATCGTAGGCATTCCACGCGGGGTTTCCCGCTTGATCAAGCCCGCGCCAGACCCGGGGCTCCTCCGACATCTCCAAATGGGCCAAAAGACTCTGCCAAAGACGAGTCATGGTCGGCCAAGAGAGGGTAGGCCAATAGGCGGTATGGACACTCATAATTTTCCTCCCCGTGTTCTTTCACCAGCCTAGATTTCTGTAGCAAAAATTACAAAAACCCCCATTGATGACCAGTATGAGAAAAATGAATACTTCCCCGAATGGCTCAACACCAGATCGCCGGGGCCTCTTGGCCTAGTAGCGGATGCGTGGATCGATATAGGCGTTCAAAATGTCGATGGTGATGCTGATCACCGCCACAATCATGCCGAAGAACACCATCAGCCCCTGCACCACGGGGTAATCTCGCTGGGAAATGGCTTCATAGAGGCGGTTGGCGAGACCAGGCCAGGAGAACGTCACCTCGGTGAGCACGGCCCCGCCCAGCATGGAGGCAAAGGTGAGTCCTAGGATGGTGATGACCGGAATCAGGGCGTTTTTAAGGGCGTGAACCAGGACGACCTGCTGTTCGGGGATGCCCCGGGCGCGGGCCGCTTCCACATAGTCGGCGGTGAGGGTTTGCTTGAGGTTGACCCGCACCATGCGCTCAAAAACGCCGCTGATTAACACGCCGAGGGTGAGGCTGGGCAGTGCAAGGTAGTAGAGGGTGGTGCCAAAGGCGGCAAAATCAAAGCTGAGCAGGCTATCCATCAGGTAGAGCCCGGTGGGGCCAGCGGGGGGAGTGGCCTGGAGGGGATAGCGGGTGCCGATGGGAAACCAGCGGAGCTGCACCGCAAAGATGAGCTGTAAAATCATGCCAAACCAGTACATCGGGATGGCGTAAGTGATGATGCCAAACAACCGCCCCCCCGCATCGAGGGGAGAGTTAGGGCGAGAGGCGGCCATCACCCCCACGGCCACCCCCACCACCGTGGCCACCACCATCCCGCAGAGGGCCAGTTCCACCGTGGCCGGGAAGTGGTTGCGGATGATGGCCCACACGGTTTGCCCCTGGGTGGCGAGGGAGGTGCCCAAATCTAGCCGCAGCAGTTGGTCGAGGTAGTCTAGGTACTGTGCCCACAGCGGTTGATCCAGCCCCAACTGGGCCCGGAGCTGGTCTTTGGCCGCTGCCGGTGCCCGGGCTCCGAGGAGGGCATCCACCGGATCGCCAGGGGTGGCCCGCAGCAACAAAAACACCACTGTAGTAATCGTCCAGATCATCAACGGGGCCAGCATGAGCCGGGTGAGGACGTAGTAACGCAGGGCGGCGGAACGGGACATGGGGGTGGGGGTGAAGACGTTGGGACTTGGACGTAGGGCCGGTTATGGCAGGTCAGAACTCGCACCAGCGCAGAGCCAGATACCCCACGTCCCTAGGGGTGGGCGGTATCTACCTTCTCAAAAAGTCAACATTAGGCGATTGCGCCGTTGCTGATGAGGCTTTCCAATTTGGCGGCGAGGTCATCCTTGGAGGCCACCCCTTCCACGGTGGCAACCCGTTCTCCCCCGTGGAAGAAAATGAGGGTGGGGATGGCCATGACGTGATACTGAAGGGCTAGGGCGTCTTCATCGTCTACGTTGAGCTTGGCAATTTTGGCCCGCCCCGCAAAGGTTTCGGCTAGCTCTTCCACAATCGGATTCATAATGCGGCAAGGGCCACACCAAGCCGCCCAAAAATCAACTAAAACGGGTACGTCACTCTGAAGCACTTCAGCCTCAAAATTATCCGCCGTTAAGGTTAGGTACTGGGCCTCGTCTGCCATGGGGAACTATCTCCTTGAGGATGCCGGGGAACACCCCGTGGGTCGTCTTCTACAGTACTGCATTCTTGGCCTGGGATTTGCCATGGCGCGTTGTCGGGATTGTATTGCAGCATTGTTAAGCCCTGGGGATAGGAGGGGGCCGGTTTTTATAATAAAGACATAGCCTACGGCCCCTGGCTCTGGTTCTCTACCGCTAGTGGTTTACCGCTGGTGATTGCCTAGTTCCATCGCTGCACCTGAGAGCAACTAGAAAAGCGGGCTCACGGAAGCAGAGGAGACTCACCATGTTTAAGACCATTCTCGTGGCCCTAGATAGCTCGTCCCTTCGGCAAACGGTGTTTCAGCAAGCTCTGGATTTAGCCAGGGCCACCGGAGCCAAACTGATGCTACTGCATGTACTGTCCGCCTACGAAGAAGGCAGTCCTGGAATCCCCATCCGGTCCTACCAAGCCTACTATCCGGTGCTGGATGACGCCGTTTGGAAGGACTATCAAAAACGCTGGGAAACCTTTGAAGCCAACCGGCTGGCCATGCTGCAACGGGAGGTGGAACTGGCCAAAGACGTCGGGGTAGAGGCCGAGTTTTCCCAAGCCGCAGGGGATCCAGCCACAACCATTTGCGCCGTCGCCAAATCCTGGGGGGCTGAGTTAATTGTGGTAGGTAGCCACCGCCGTCGAGGGTTGGGCGAACTGCTGCTGGGCAGCGTTAGCAACCATGTGATGCACCACGCGGGCTGCTCGGTGATGGTAGTACATAGCGGACAGGAACGCACCACCGAAGTTTCCGTAGCCGCTGCGGTCAGCCATGCCTAGCCGCTGTTCGGTGAGGATGGACGTCTGAGGGAAGGGTGGGCTACCCCTCGTGGGTGTCCGCCCGATCCGTTAGCGGGGCCGACCGTTGCCACTGGTTGCCCTGAACCAGGGTATGAACTTGCCACCCGGGATCAGCGTTGGGGTAGTCGCTCCGGTAGTGACCGCCCCGGCTTTCGGTGCGAAAGCGGGCGCTGTTCAACACCAGCCAGCCAATATCGTAGAGGTTGCGCAGTTCGCCCCAGGCCCGCAGTTTGGGCAGGGTGAGGGGAGTGGGCAAGGTTTGCTGGGGGGCCGAGGAGAGATCCCGTAAGGTGCGAAACAGATTCGCCTGTTCTACCTCCTGACGCCAGGTGGCTAGGGTGGCGATGGCGGTTTCGAGACCAGCCTGATCCCGGCTAATGGCGGCATAGTCCCACATGAGTTGGGTGAGTTGCTGTCGCTTTTGGTCGAGATCCGTCAGGTCGAGATCGTCGCTGGCGGTGGCGGCCAAGGGCGGATGGGAAGGCGGTGGCTCCGGTGTGACGAATCCCGATTGCAGGGGCAGTTTCGCCAGTTCAGCGCCATAGACGAGGCATTCTAACAGCGAGTTACTGGCCAAACGATTGGCCCCATGCACCCCGGTGCTAGAATTTTCGCCCACGGCATAGAGGCCGGGAATTTGGGTTTGGCTCCGCAGATCTGTCGGAATGCCACCCATCCAGTAGTGGGCCGCTGGGGCCACGGGTACGGGCTGGGTGATGGGGTCGCATCCCCAGGTGCGACAGACCCGGATGATATTCGGGAAGCGATAGTTCAGCCGGTCGGCGGGAATAGGCCGCATATCCAGCCACACCTGTCGATCCCCTGTCCGTTGCAAATGGTGGAAAATGGCCCGACTAACCACGTCTCGGGGGGCCAGTTCGCCGTCGGGGTGGTAGTCGTAGGCAAATCGGCGTCCCTCCCGATCCACCAGGTGTGCCCCCTCGCCGCGCACGGCTTCGCTGATTAAAAACGGTGGTGCTCCGGGCAGGGATAGGGAGGTGGGGTGGAACTGGAAGAACTCGAGATCCCGCAAGGCCCCTCCGGCCCGCCACACCATGGCCACACCGTCCCCGGTGCTGGCGGTGGGGTTGGTGGTTTGGGCATAGACCTGGCCACCGCCGCCGGTGGCCAACACCGTGGCCTGGGCCGACAGCCAGCGCAGGGTGTGGCCCTGCACCAGGGCAATACCCCGGCAGTGCCCCTCCACGAGCCATAGATCGAGGGCAAAGGCCGCCTCATAGACGGTGATGTTGGGCCGTTGCAGCACCGCCTCCGCCAGGATGGACACGATGGCCCGCCCCGTGGTGTCGGCGGCATGGAGGACGCGCTTGCGGGAGTGGGCCGCCTCTAGGGTCATGGCCAAGTCGGGGCCGCTGCGGTCAAAAGCGACGCCCAAGTCCACCAGGCGATGGATGCAAGGCGCGGCATGGGTGACAAGGTGTTCCACCGCCTCCAGTTCGCACAGGCCCGCTCCGGCTCGCAGGGTATCCGCCACGTGGAGATGGGGGGAGTCGTCGGGGCCGAGGGCGGCGGCAATGCCGCCCTGCGCCCAATCGCTGGCTGATAGGGACAGATTGTCCTTGGTAATCAACCCCACTCGCCACTGGGGGGGAATGGCGAGGGCCGCGTAGAGCCCCGCTGCCCCGCCGCCAACCACCAAAACATCAAAATCCCAGGGCGGGTTCGCCACTGCGGGAGACGGAATACACTGGGCCAAGGCAATCTCCTCAGGATGCGAGAAAGCCCCTGTCAATCAGCCGCCCTAGCGCGACCCCTGACAAGGGCTTAGTACGGTGGTCAACCCCTAACGCAATTGACGGGTAAACCTTACTTATAAACCCCGTTGTTGAACCGATCTGCGCCTTCCACTAGGGCCGGGTCGGGCACGGTGACGGTGAAGTTGTCTAGGTTTGCCCGCAGAATCTCGATTTGCTGCTCGGTTAGCCCGGACATATTGAGCACATCTTCCACGGTCTCAAAGGGGGCATTTTGGACAATTTTGCCCGCCAGGGTGGGATATAGACCGGGATACTTGCGGAAGCTTTGAACATTGGTGTTGTTGAGATCAAGCTTAGCGCCGTACTCGGTGCTGAGCTTGGCGTCTACGGCATTTACAAGGGGGCGCTCGGCCAGCAGGGCAAAGGCGCTAGCGTTACCAGCGGCCAGGGCGGGCTGGGCCATGCCGAACCCACCAAACCAACCAACCAGCACTCCAATGGCAATAAGCAGGCCAACCAGTCGTTTCATAATCCCCTTTTCCTCTCCTACAAAATTAAGAATTACACAGCGTTTCTAAGAGACTACCATTTTCCACCGCCCTTAGAACGGCCTCGATGGGGCTGGAACTGTGGGGAACTTGAGCCATAGGCGCGGCCTCGCCCAGGGCCTGCTTTAGGCGTCCTGGGCGTCCGGCTCTACCGGGGATGGACTCCGGCGCAGGGCCGGCAGGGTAATAACGAGGCGATAGCCTGCTTCATCAGAATCTCCTGGGTCTGAAACCCCGTCCTTCTAGGACGGCTTTACACAACACTTCGCTAAGATAGAGGAG